>JAKQBU010000172.1 GCA_029573975.1 Planctomycetota bacterium | reverse complement strand
TTGTCCGATTGCAAAATGGCCCAGCGAACGATATCGCCGAGAACTTGGGTGCCATGCATCGAACAGCACCAGTAGGATTCGGTGCCATAGCTGGCTATTTGGGCGGCGGGGCAGGCTTGACCGGCCTGCTGCAACGGGAGGAAGTAGGTGTGCCCAAAGCCGCCGTTGGAAAACTGGGTGGCATAGAGATGATTGTTCAAGATGGATTCAGTCCAGTCCAGATATTGGGTGTCTTTCGTGGCCCGCCACAACAGCAGGTTCACCCGTATCCAGTCCGCTTCGCTGCACCCTTCGTCCTGCTGATAATCCAGATCGAAAATTTCCGTCACACCCTGGGTGGGCAGGAGGAATTTTTCCCGGATAGTCTGGCAGCCGGCGGTTACGTGGGCGAGAAATTCGTTCGAGCCGGTCAGATAATCCAGGTCCAGCATCCCGCGATAGGCAACCAGGCGGCCATGGCTGTGATGGTGGGCAAATTCCTTATCCAGCAGGGAAAGCCGGGCGATGTAGCGGGCCTCGTCCCAATATTTCGTTTCCCCGGTCACTTGTCCCAGTGCCACCAGGCCATCGATCATGGAAGGGTAACAGGTAGTAAAACCGGAGGAGTAGGAACCGCCGACCTGGGTGAAATTTTCCTCTTTCCCGAAGTATTGGCGCGTGGAGAGGATGTAGTCCCCCAGTTTTTGGGCGGTTTGGAGCAGGTCCGGGTCCTGATGATCGCGGCAATACTCCGCCAGGGCCAGCAGCAGGCGGCCGTTGCCCCAGAGGATGGGCATATCTCTTTCCTGGCTGACTTGGTGCTCCAAGTCCTGATCGGCGCCGAAGTGGCCGTCGGATTTCTGCCAGGCGGGTATATTATTTCGCAGTTTATCGAGGAACGGAATTTCCTGATTCATCAGAGGAATGACGCTATTCCAGGCCCCCAGCATCCGGCCGGACACATCCCCGCTGTATTCGGTAAACCGACGCTGCTGATGAAAATGGATATCCGAGAGGACAAATTCGATGTCACTGAGAGGGGGAGAATTCAATCGCTGTACTGCGCGTTGGAGATGCTGCTGAATTTCACCCTGGGCTTCGATGGAAGTCCCAAAACGGAAGGGTTCCTCGCTGCCCAAGCAGGAATATTCACAGCAAAATATTATCGTAATAAGGAGAAAGAGGAAAGATAGGTTTATTTTGTACATTGTTAATTCCTTTGTTCCATGCTTCCAGATTAAAAATATACGACAATAGACGCCAGCGTCAAAAGCTCTTTAACCCCTTGTTATTGGGGAACCAGAGTTGTTTTTGGATGTCAATATTGACTTTTGGCGGTTCCGTTACAATATGGTTATTAAATAAATAGAGGAAAATTCCGTCAAGAAATTTTCAGTTAACAAATTTTCGCCAGAATGGGAAGGATAAAGATGGAGATAAGGACAGGTTGTGATCCAGGCGGACAATAGGGCTAGGAGTTGAAAATGCGGCAAATCCATCGTATTTAACCGAAATTTTACCCGTGATTTTAAATAAAGAGAGGGGGAGAAATGCGGTTATTGGGTGTAATAATGAGGTTTTGGGGGTGGAGGAAGCAAATAATATCGCACATCAGGATTTATTTCCTTGCGTATTGGTTCGAAGCAGTCAATAATAACCCGCAATTGAAATGATTATGTGAATAATGCTAAATTAGCAAAGTTAGCATTAGAATGATAGTCCTGTCCTACCATTACGTCATTTCTCTTATTATTTGCGATTATACCTTGAGAGATTTGACTAGTTTGGTAAAAATATTTCCTTCGTTGCGGATTGGGGATCTCCAGGTCAATCCGCCCATTATTCAGGGCGGCATGGGTGTGCGGGTTTCGTTATCGCGGCTGGCCGCAGCGGCGGCGAATGAAGGGTGTGTGGGAGTGATCGCCAGTGCGGGGATTGGAAATTTCACGGATGATTCCATAGTCGATATTAACGAAGTGAACGAAAAGGCGCTGCGGCAGGAGATTCGCAAGGCCCGGCAAATGACCAACGGGATATTGGGGGTGAATGTCATGGTGGCACTGTCGGATTATGAATCTCTGGCCCGGGCGGCGGTCGAGGAGGGAGTCGATATAATAGTATCCGGTGCGGGATTGCCATTGCATCTGCCGGAATATGCGCGCGGGAGCCGGGTGAAACTAATTCCGATCGTATCGTCCGCACGAGCGTTCAAAATCATCTGCTCGAAATGGCAGAAGAATTACGGCCGGCGGCCGGATGCCGTGATTGTGGAAGGGCCGCTGGCGGGCGGCCATCTGGGATATTCATATGAGGAGATGACGGCGGGAACGGCTATGCGGCTGGAAGAGAGTATGGCCGAAATTCTTCCCCTGGCCCGCAGTTTCAGTCCGGCGATCCCGGTGATTGCGGCGGGCGGTATTTTTGACGGGGCGGATATTGCCCATTATCTGGGACTCGGGGCCTCGGGGGTACAGATGGCAACCCGGTTTGTCTGCACGCAGGAATGCGATGCGGATGATACGTTCAAGCAGGCCTATCTGGCGGCGAAAGAGGCGGATATAACCATCATCAACAGCCCGGTGGGATTGCCGGGCAAGGTCATCCGGAACGGATTTGTCGATCGGATTCAGGCGGGAAAATGTTTGCCGTATCGATGCAAATACCAGTGTCTGCGAAGCTGTAATTCGAAGGAGGCGCCGTACTGTATTGCGGATGTGCTGGATCGTGCGGCCCAGGGGAAACTGACGGATGCGTTTGTATTTGCCGGTTCCAATGTGTACCGGTGCAATGAAATCGTGACCGTGAAAACCCTGATTCAAAAAGTAACACAGGAATATATTTTGTTTGGGCAAAACAATTTTGCCCCTTTCCCTGAAGATCTGGAGAGTAAGAAAGTTAGATCTGAACCCTAAGATGGAGATATATCATGGGTAAGAAGTTGTATGTTGGAAATTTAGGTTACGATGTGAACAATGCTGCGATCGAGGGTTTGTTTGCGGCGCATGGTACGGTAGAGAGCGTGAATATTATTACCGACCGGACGACAGGCCAAAGCAAAGGTTTTGGTTTTGTCGAGATGAGCAGCGACGCGGAAGCGCAGAGCGCCATCGCAGCGTTGGACGGCAAGGATTGCGGCGGCCGGGCCATGAAGGTCAATGAGGCCAAGCCCCAGCCGAGCCGCAGCGGCGGCGGTTATGGCGGCGGTGGCGGTGGTCGCGGCGGCTATGGCGGCGGCGGCAGCGGCGGGCGGAAACGCTACTAATCGCAGTCGAGAAGAATTTTGTTTAAGGGCTGGTCAGCTTACCGCTGATTAGCCCTTATCTTTTTATGCCGGATGGGGAGGCAAGGGCCTAAGAAAACTTATTTGACCGGCACAAACAAAGGAACGGAAGTGCCCATTGCTGTTGCGGCTGTACCAGCCGATAACGGGTGGTGATCGTGCGGGTGAAATAAACGGACCGGGCAGGATGAAAAACCTGCACAAAAGGGTAGTCGCAGCGGAGGGATGCGGTATAATGACGATCACACCGCCCGTCATTGTAGCCGGGCAAGGTCGTTCGGGAAAAGTCGGTTACTACAATAACCACACAGGCATATTTTTTGGTGAAAGGTCGAGTACCATGTTTATCAGGCGGCAGGCAAAAGGACAAGCGGATTTTTCCATGGCTTTACTTTTGTTGGTATTTGTCTGGCTGGGGTGTATGGGCCGAGTGGTGCGGGCGGAGGATACTATGGCGGATGGAGAGGCGCGAGTGCAGGGTTTCGCCTGGCCCAGCCAGAGGCCGGATGGATGTCCCTTCGAACAGTCTCAAGCCTTTTGCGGGGTGTATTTTACCGGCAGAAGCGATAACCGCAATTATGGCGATACCTGGTACCCCACCTGGGCCGCCGATGGCAATCAATATTCACCCTGGACCGATGGCACGACGGAAGGGCATGGGGCGTTTTCCATCGGTTCGGGAGCAACGACCGGCCAGGCGGTGATCATCGGCGATGATCCCTTACATCTGACGGTCCGGAATACCGCCCCACCGCAAAAGGCCAAACCGGACCCGTATCAGGGCCGCTATCCCTGCGGCAGTCTGGTTTATAACGGTGTGTGGTACTACGGCACGTATTGTGTAGCCCCGGCGGCGGAGGTGAAACACGAGGGATTCACCTACAATTGGCCGTTTCTGGGACCGATGCCCGGTTTTCGCATTTCGACCGACTACGGCAAAACCTGGACACCCTCGCCTCTGACGCCGGCTCAACCGCTGTTTCCCGAGCCGAAGGAATATATGGGGCCGGTCAAGATGGGGGCGCCGCACTTTGTCGATTTTGGTAAAAATATGGAGCACTCGACCGACGGCAAGGCGTATCTGGTCGGTATGGGCGCAGAAAAGGATGATCCCCAACCGCGTTACGCCAACCTGAGTGCGGTTTGCGCCGATCAGGTGTATCTGGCCCGCGTCACACCGAGCATCGAGAATATCAATGACATCGGCAAATATGAGTTTTTCGCCGGGCACGACGAAAAGGGAAAGCCGGTCTGGACGGGCGATTTTACCAAAATCAAGCCGCTGCTCGAGTGGAATAATAATATGGGGGTGGTGACGGTGACCTATGATGCACCTCTGAAAAAGTATCTCATGTGCGTGACGGACGGCTGGCCGACGTGTGCGAAGATGAGTTCCTACATTCTGGAAGCAGATGATCTTACCGGCCCGTGGCGGATGATTGTTTATATGAAGGATTTTGGTGAGCAGGCATACTTTTTAAACTTTCCCTCTAAGTTCATCAGCTCTGACGGCAAGACGCTCTGGCTGTGCTATTCGGCCAATTTCGCTGAAGACTGG
>JAKQBU010000592.1 GCA_029573975.1 Planctomycetota bacterium | reverse complement strand
AATTTCCACGCAAAATAAGCACTTACATCCTGCCGCGTCCCTGCTCTTGCCCAGCCCAAAACCTCCTTTTTCCCTTTCCCACAAAAATCCATATTTTTAATACCCATCCCCCTGCCTTTTGCGTACAATATATATCTGCTGGCAATGAATTATTCCCGAGGAGTTTTCCTCATGCGATTTCTTAAGTGCTTAAATATTATATCTTTATGTACAGTCCTGTATCCCTTCCCTCTCCAGGCCGCCGATCCCAGCCTTCCGGACATCACCCCGGTCCGCTCGGCCCTGGTCACCATAGTTATATCCAACGCCCAGCAGCAACCCCTCGGATCCGGCCAGGGATTTTTTATCGATAATCAGCCCTATGTCATTACCAATTATCATGTTATGGCCAATCCCGCCCTGCTGGGTGCCGCCGGCGCCGTCATCCGCACCCGCCAGGGCCGCGAATATCCCATCCTGGCTGTTACGGCGGAAAACCGCGATGCCGACCTGGTTCAGCTCCGGGTGGATATCCCGGAATCCGTAATGTCTTTTATACCAGTAAGTTCCGACGGTCCCACCGCATCCGAACCGGTTTTCCTCCTGGAAGAAACCCGCCCGAATGTTGAATCCGTGCGTTCGGGGATTATCACCAAAATCGAAGACATACCCCCCCGCGGCTCGGTTTTCCATACCACCATTTTCATATCCCCAGGATTAAGTGGCAGCCCCATCATCAACCTACAAGGGGTAGTGGTAGGTGTGGCCTGCGGTCACAGCATCGACAGAAAAAACATTGGCTTTGCCATCTCCTCCGACCAGCTCCTGCAATTAAAACCCCAGCAGAGCACCTCCCTGGCGGACTGGTTCACCCAATCTGCCCAGCGCCCCACCGCCGCCCAGGAAACCCAAACAACCCCTATATATTGATGAAAGCCGGCGAATATCAACAAGCCCTTGATTTCCTGAAAAATATCTTGCAGAAAAATCCCCAACTGTCCCAGGCCTGGTATCTGGCCGGTTATTGCCATTTTAAACTGAACCATCATTCCCAGGCCATTGAATCCTACCGGCGGACTTTGCAGCTCCAGCCGGATTACGCCGATGCCTGCCTGGCCCTGGGGCTGGTCTATGCCAAACTGGAAGAATACGACCAGGCCGAAAGTGCTTTCTTGCAGGCCCTGTCGTTCCGCCCCACATTTAGCGAAGCAAGTCATTTTCTGGCAGGTATTTATGAAATGACCGGCCGAATGCCGCAGGCCATCGAAACGATGCAGCAGGCAATCCGGCAAAATCCCCAGGATGCCCGGGCCAATCTCAAGCTGGCCCAGATGTTTATCCATGTCGGCGATACCCCAAAAGCCATAGAATCATTGCGCCAGGTCGCCTTGCTCCAACCAACCAGCGCCGAGGTCCGCTGGCAACTGGGTAACACCTATAGCCGTCTGGGGCGGTACCAGGAAGCCATCCAGGCCTTCCAGCAGGCCATCCAGCTTCAGCCCACATATGCGGAGGCCTACTGCCAACAGGGAATCGCCTTCGCAAAGCTGGGCTACTACCAGGAGGCCATCACCACCTTCAAACGGGGAATCCAGGTCCGACCGGATTACGCAGATGCCTATTTCAACCTGGCTCTGGCCCATGCGGAACTAGACCATTATGATCTGGCAGCCGAAGTCCTGAAACAGGGATTGGAAATACAGCCGGACAACGTTAAAGCCTGGTATAATCTGGGTTTAATTTACCGTCAGTCGAGCCAATGGGAAAACGCCGCCGAGGCCCTGAAACGGGCCGTCCAGCACCAACCCGATTTCCCGGAGGCTCATTACGAGCTCGGCCAAATCTATCTGCATCAGCAAAAGGAAACCGCCGCCCTCTCGGAATATTTCCTGCTCGAAAAACTGGACCAGAAACTTGCCGCCCAGCTTTATCGGCAGATCCTGGAATAGTAGATAGATTGGCTATTATAAATCTTTGCATTATCGCCAGAAAGTTGCCGACGTCGGCATTGGTTTCGTACCGGTCATAGCTGGAAAACTGCCAGCAGGAACTATCTTGCAGCAAAGCCAGTTGATCAAGGTCATACAAATTCCGCAGCAGGAAAGCCGTATTGATGGGCTGATCGGCGGAAATATCGTAACTGCAAGAAGTTAGCACACACAAAGCACATCCCAGCAGCAAACAACCAATTCGAGTTTTCATAGGCATCTCCTGGAGCAGATCCAACAAAAATACTGCTATCTGGATCTGAAACATTATAGATGCTGCGCTTTCTGGATAAAACACCATTTTTCGCGTAATAAATCACTATTATGAGTAATTAAGGCTATATCCCTCTTGTACAAAACGCATTCCTATAAATATCTCTTGACTTTACCTGTAAGATCGGTCAATATAAATGTTTAAGTATTTTTTGAAAAGTTTTACGTAAAGGACTGTATCAGATGCGAGCAGAAGAAAGACATAAGCTGAAAACAAACGAACTGGCGGAATCCCTGAGTGAATTACCGGATTATCTACGCCAGCATGGCAATAAAATTCTGACCGGTGTTATTATAGTGCTGGTGGTGGTGCTGGGATTTTTCTGGTGGCGGAATGCGCAGGCCAGCGCCCGCGAAGAAAACATCGCCCGCTTAAATGACCTGCTGGCCCAAAAAATGCTGCTGCAAAGATTAACCGTTCAGCAGGCCCAGATGGAGAAATCAAACGACGAACAAAGTCTTCCCTATAATGCTGCTGACCTATCCGGTGGATTCAAAGCCGTAGCGGAGAAGGCAGCGGGAAGCCCCATGGCCCTGATTGCCATGAAGGAACAGGCGGAAGCACTTCGTTCTCAATTGCTGTATTCCAGCCAGCCGATTACCGATGAGCAGAGAAAAACCCTTTGTACCCAGGCCGAAGGCATCTACGAGCAGATGAAAAATGGTTTCCCCAATTCCAGCCAGGCACTGGGTATTGCCAATCTGGGGCTGGCCCTGCTGGCGGAGGAACAGGGTAACTGGGACAAGGCTCGCGAAATCTACCAGCAGATGGTGACGGACGGTCAAACCCGCCTGGCAGGAACGATGTATCCGGTACAGGCCCAGCTTCGCTTGAAGCGGATCGACGAAATTTCCCAACCGATTGAGTTCCCGCTGCCTTCGATTGCCCCAGCCGTGCCCACTGAACCGGCCGCTACCTCAAGTGAACCCGCCGCAGCCCCCAGCGAGCCGGCCGCCGAATTGCAATCCGCACCCGCTGCCTCTGAGGCAACTGCCGCACCGGCGGAACCGGAAAAGGCTAAATAATCAGCAAGGGCAGAAGCAGTAATTGAATTCTTGTGGCAGATGAAAACATCATAAACTCCGATCTCGAAGAATCCCCGATTACCCAGGAAGCGGAAGAAGATGGTGCGCAACATGCCAGCCTGCTGATCCGGCGGCTGCTGCCTACCCGGCGGATTGACAAATATCTGCGGCACCGCTTTTCGGATTTTTCCCGCACCACCATCCAAAAACTGATCGAAGAAGAAGCCGTCACCGTCAACGGTCACGCCACCAAAAGCAGCTACCAGTTGAATCCGGGCGATCGCATTGATATTATTCTGCCCCCCCCGCCGAGTACCGAAATCCAGCCGGAAAATATCCCGCTGGATATTCTGTATGAAGATGAGCACATGATCGTTCTGAACAAACAGACCAATCTGATTGTTCATCCGGCCCGCGGCAACAGCAGCGGGACGCTGGTGAACGGGCTGGTCTATTACAGCAATTCGCTCTCGAAAGTGAACGGTGAATTCCGGCCCGGTATTGTACACCGGCTCGACCGCAACACCACGGGCGTGATGTGCGTGGCCAAGACCGACACGGCCCATTGGCGGCTGGCACACCAGTTTGAACACCGGCAGGTACAGAAAGTCTATATCGCGGTCGTGCACGGCACCATGGAGCTGGATGCGGATATCATTGATATTCCGCTGGGCCGGCACCCGCGGGTGCGGGAAAAATACGCCGCCCGGCCCGATTCCGGCAAGACCGCCATTACCCAGTACGAACTCATCAAACAGTACCAGGGGTACGCCCTGCTAAAATTGTCCCCCAAAACCGGCCGGACCCACCAGTTGCGCGTCCACATGAGCGTGGCCAAGCATCCCATGGTGGCGGATACCATGTACGGCGGAAAAATGATGACCCTGGAACAACTGGCCAACGGCCAGCCCCTGCCGCAGGGCAAGGAACCCGGCGCCCACCTGGTCAAAGACGATTACGTCATCGAACGGCAGGCCTTGCATGCGGCCGAACTGCACATCCGCCATCCCGCCAGCGGCAGGATGATGGATTTCGAGGCTCCGCTGCGGGATGACATCAAACTGCTGGTCGAGCTTCTCGACCGGTATCGCAGCCAGAAATCACGCTGAAATTTTGGACAGGCTGCACCATTTAAATCTGATAATCCGAGACCAGCCCGCGGGTCAGGAAGTCACAGCGGTTTCGGTATCGCAGTTCCGCCTGCTTGGCGGTAACCATGCAGCCCGGCGGCACCGACTGCGTTAAAAACACACTGCCGCCGATCGTCGCCCCTTTGCCAATCGTCACATTGCCGAGAATCGAGGCGTTGGAATAGACAATCACTTCATCCTCCAGCGTCGGATGCCGTTTGTAATTGCGGATAATCTGGCCGGATTCATCGTGCGGGAAACTCAGGGCACCCAGCGTCACCCCCTGATACAATTTGCAGTTGTCGCCGATGATGGCGGTTTCCCCGATTACCACACCGGTACCGTGATCGATGAAAAATCCCTTGCCGATCATGGCGCCGGGATGAATATCGATCCCCGTCAGGCTGTGGGCATGTTCGGTCATAATCCGCGGCATGAGCGGCACGGAGAGCTTGCGAAGCTGATGGGCTAGGCGATAGGTGCCGATGGCAATCGTGGCCGGGTAACTGAAGATAATTTCATCGGTATCGCCGGCCGCCGGATCCCCTTTATAAGCCGCCAGAATATCACAGAACAGCACCTCGCGGATGCGGGGCAGCGACTCCAGAAAAAGCTGGGTAACCGTTTGGGCGCGGAGTTCGAGGTTATTGTTCTTCCGGCTTTTCCGGCAATTGAAGCATTGCAGAATCTGCCGATAGAGATGGCGGCTGAGACCTTCCAGCTCCGTATGCACATGCTGGGCGATATTTTGATGGGACAAATCCTGCCGGCCGAAAAAACCGGGAAATAACACGGAAAACAACTTATTCGTGATGGCGTAGATCTCATCCCGGCTCGGCATAAACGCGCTGCTGATATGATGCAGGCGGGGATTGGCATAGTAGCTGTCCTGCAGGGCCGCCGCCAGATTGACAATATCCACGTCCGGTATATCTGAGACGTTCACCAAAATACTCCTTTTCGCAAAACCAAAAAGCAAAATTTTCTAACGCATTCATATTATAGCCGCCAACCGGTGGGAACAACTGTAAATTTACCATGATTCCCCTGCATTTTTCTGATAACGTATTGCTAATTAAATGATTAACACCTTTGCGACAGCGGTCGCGGGCCGTCCGGCGGGTTTCAAATCGATTATGTGCATACGGATACCTGCATATCTGCTATAGATAAATACTTACCATAAAAAACTTGACAAAAGCCCCTCTGATCTCTACTATCTGCACCTTGTACCGCGGATAACCAAAAGTTATCCCCAAGACGCCCCCATCGTCTAGCGGCCTAGGATGCCTGGTTCTCAGCCAGGCGACAGGGGTTCGAGTCCCCTTGGGGGTAGTGATTGTAAACTATTGTCAATGCAAGATTTAGCAAATAAATGCCAATCAATGACTTGTGTTCTTTCCTCGAAAGCTGCCTGATTTTCTGACACCTCCTGACAACGCTTTTCCTGCGTAGTCTGCACCGGATTCTGCACCGCTTTTTGAAAGTGATCTTCCGTCACTTGCAGGTAATGCTTTGCTGCAACTTGGGGAGAATTACCAATCCAGGCACAGACCACCTGAACCGGATACTCTTCCGCTAATTCTGTTTCCCGCGTGCTACGCATATTCTGGAATGTCTTGGGCCAAGGTTCTAAACCGGCACGGCGTATGATATGATGGGCTTGGGTTCTCAGGTTCTGTTTCGGGTCTCGGTATCTCCTTATGACGTATTCGGCCCCTTCCTCAGCTTGCTCGAAAGCATTTAACAATAAGGGGTACAATTCTGGGAATATCGGTACCGTCCGGGAAGCCTTGCCCTGATGCTTTGTCTTTGGACTTCTGACTGTGAATCGCATCTTATCAAAGTTTACATCAGCCCACTTGAGTAGGAATGCTTCCGAAGGCATTCGCAGTCCACCGTACCGGGCAAGGGCAAAGATTAAACGCCATTCATTATCAGGGCAGACATCCAGGATTTTTTGTATTGCTTCTCGTGTAACAAAGTAAAACCGTTCAGGATTACAGGACAGACCACATTTCATTTCACCAAAGGGATTTTTGGACAGAATCTCACACTTTACGGCTGCCGAAAAATATTGTCTTGCCCTTTTACAATGTCGTCGGATCGTTGCTTCTGCTAATCCTTTTGTTTTCAAGTAAATACGAAAATTATCCGCATCCCCAGCCGTAATCTCATGGATACGTTTTGTATTTCCGAAGTATTTTATCAGATAATGTTCGACCTGTTCTAAATTTCGTCGGGAACCAGGTGTTATATCTGATCGACTTTGGATATAACTCCTTACAAATTCGGCAATTGTAGGATATTCTATCAGCAAACGAGGTTTGACAAGCTGGATATTTTCCAATCTACGACGTAATGATACCGGGATATTTGACAGCCAATCAGCCGTAGCTGGAGGCATTGTACTACCAACTTTTTTCGACCGGAGCAAATATTCGATGTGCACTCTTGCTGATTCAGCATCTCTCTTTGTGACTTTGCCCAGACGAATCTTTGGACGTTGGGTATGCTCTCCTTCTGAAAGTTGAATCAGCCGTCGTCCGTTCGTTTCTGTTACTACACTTGCCATTTTGTTATTCCTTCGGCTTAGGTTTCAGTTCCATATCCATCGCGGCGACTAATTTCGAGGCAGTTCTCAGCGTCAAAGTCCTTTCCCGGCGGAGAAATCTGGAAATGATGGTGTTTGATACTCCAGACATAATTCCCAGCTTATAGCTGGTCAAGCCACGATCTTTAATAGCCTGTATGATCTGATCTTCCAGTGTATTTACTTTTTTTCTCATGTAAGAATTATAACACATACGCAGGAAGCGTCAAGTAGCATATATGCTATCAAGCATATTTTTATAGGCTTTTCTTATATTTCGCTCTGCTTCCTGTTCTGCGACAAATCTGCGTATATTGCCATCATATTCCATAATAGCTACCCTTTCCATAAATTCTTCTTTCCAATAGTCCGGCCACTCCCACAGATCGCGTGGCAATTCATCGTGACGTAATATCTGTATTAACAGAGATTTATGCCGCAAGATTCGTTCGGCCAGATCTGCCTCCATAGCATCCTTAGGATGGTACCGAATTCGGTCCGGCTTGTCTGGATCAACGGTTAACACAATTTTCCTGCGGACGATCTCTGCCAATAAATCGACAACTGGCTCAGTAATCATAATTCCCCCCAATCGTTATCCGGTAGTTTTTCATCATCTATTCCTTGTGACAGGGACAAAACCACGCTTTCTGGCTCAATATCGGGGGTTTTGTCATCTGTCACGCCGTCACGCAAAACAAAAACAGTGCTGGGTCTGCCTCCACTTTCCGTTGGTCCTGGTGCTTGCCAGGCACCAAATCCTGCTTGGACCATCCTATCCAACTCATTTTTAGCATCTGTGGCTATCGGGTGATGCCGAATCCTTTGCCAGTCGCGCACCGACACACATCCACCCCGCCGCTCAATTTGTTCAAGTACCATCCGTTGTTGCACCTCTTCCTCTGTCTCCTGAAGGTGGGCATAAACCCTTCGAGCCTCCCGGCCAAACCACCTTGCCAGAACAACCCCGGCAGACATACTCTGCTCATCGACCATGCCAATATATTCCAGAGTGGGATCTCCCTCCGCCCAGCGGACAAAATGTATGACCAGAGCCAGGCGAGCCGCATATGCCTCTAATTTCGACCAGGCGGAGGCTTCCGCACCGACAAGTTCGACCTGCTCCTGATTGTGCTCATTATAGAACCGGATCAACACATCTTTCGCAGGCGGCGTGAGAGGAATATCCACGGGGTAGGATTCTCCCTGCTGATCTTCATTCGGTTCCAGGGTAAAGAGATGGTCAAACACATTTTCCAGTTTTTCTTCCAGGCCAGGGTCTATTTCCTGCTCCGTCCAAGTTTTGGCTTTCCGAGGCGGCATAGCCAGCAGTAGTCGAGCCGCCAACCCATTATCCAGGTGTTCCTGCCCCAGCATCCGTCGCAAAATTGCCGGTTGAATGCCACCCGTTATTGAGACCGCGGCTCGGCGTATAAAGATTGTGGTTTTGTCGCCGGTTTTTCGATCCACAACCAAATCACGGGCACCATGCATGGTCAACCAATGGGCACAATCGCCTCCTTTCCCCCCCTTGTATTGGTTGAAACTGCCGAGCCAGCCTGATAATTCATCCCGAACCAGCAACAATCCCCGCGGGGTATCAGACAGTCGATCCGCCAGGGCCTCAACGGTGGTATCACTCACACAATACCGTTTGCAGATGGGTTTTTCCGGGGGATCTGGTTTGACAACCCCCTTGGACCGGCCCTCCTTCTTCCAATCGGACAGGGTTGCTTTATACTCATCGTTTTCAGCAAGGTACGCGGCCCATGCTTTTTTATACGCCTTCAAAGCCTCCGCTTGCCTTTTCCATATGGCCTTCAGGGGAACGTCCAGGGCAGGTGATTTAGCCGTACCGCTCTCTCCGATAATTGCCGCCCAGATCACACATGGTTCGGCCCACCCCTTCTTGAGTTCAATCCGGCGGGAATTGCCGATGGCGGCCGCCAGGCTGGTGATTAGGGGTAGCGCTATATAAGACATATCACAACCGATGGCTTTGGCGGTGATAGTGACAAAACCTCTTAACGGTTCCGGAAAAACTTCGACCGGGAAAGGTTGAAACGGTTCTATTCCTTTTCTGCGTATGGCGTTAGGGTTCATTTCTGGCTGATAGGAGCTTGTTTTATCCACCAGATCCAGCAATTCTTCCTTGCTATGACCGGCGTCCAGCCAATCGCTCACGTCGCCTTTGGCCGGCAAACCTGGTAACTCCACAATTTTGACTTCCAGGGCTTTCCCAAAAAGACTATCCGCGACCTGCCGGGCATGTTTCAGGCCGGGTTCGTCATTATCGGGGAGAATTACCACTTTTCTCCCATACAAGGCGGATACATCGGATAGGGTATGCCATTTTCCCGCGCCGCCGGCGTTGGTGGTGGCAACCAATCTCAGTTGTGACAACCGGCTCACATCTTTTTCACCCTCCACAATGAAAATAACTTCCTTTTGATCTGCTTTAAGTAATTCCGGGAGTCGATATAAAACCCGTTTTATACCATTCAAATTCCAAATCCAGCCGCCTTTACCATCTGGTCGCCGCTGCCGAAAATCCTTCGGTTCATACCGGCAGACCTGATAAAGCATTTTTCCATCCTGATCCTGGTAATCATTCGTTTCCACCAGACGTCTCTTGCTTCCAGTTTGAACCGCTTTGGGATTGGGAAATAAATCGGTCTGTTTTATGCTAATGGCTTTACAAATTTCGTCAATTTTGCACCCCGCATGACAATGTAACAAAATGCGACTGTCATTTCCTTCTTTTATCGAAAGGCTTGCTTTTTGATCATCATGCGCTGGACATTTAGCCTGCCATTGTTTTTCGCTAGTAAGTTTTATTCCATTT
>JAKQBU010000142.1 GCA_029573975.1 Planctomycetota bacterium | reverse complement strand
CGGCGACGATTCTGGATGGCAGCGGAAGTGCTGATGCGACGGTTACCTGTATCGGGACAAATGGGTCTGAACTTATTGAAATAAAAGGATTTACTATTACAGGAGGAAGTGGTTCGATTGCCCAGACGGGTGGCGGGATTTTTTGTATGTATTGCAGGCCATTGATTTGGGGATGCGTGATAACTGGCAATCGGGCGAGTATGGGCGGGGGAATAGGGTGTCTGTACGCTATGCCGACGATAAGTCATTGTAATATAAGTAATAATGATTGTTTTAGTTTTGATTCACTGGGCAGCGGCGGCGGGTTGTATGTACTTTGTTGTGAAAATGCGGTGATGGAGAATTGTCTGATTACGGGGAATCGGGCGAATGTGTTGGGGGGAGCGATACTTGGCGTGGATACGATTGGAATCGATGTGAATTTTTGCACGCTATCAGGCAACAGGACACCAAATGAAGGATCTGGTTTGGGAATGATGAATTGCCAGGAGGTTACGATTAGAAACAGCATATTATGGGGGAACAGCAATGATTCGGCGTTTATAGGTAATCCAGACGAATTGGTGGTAAGTTATTGTGATGTTGAGGGGGGTGCAGGGGGATTGGGGAATATGGCGGTGGATCCGGTGTTTGTGGAAGCGGGCAGGTGGGATGATAACGGGACGGAGGGGGATCCGAATGATGATTATTGGGTGGATGGGGATTATCAGTTGCAGTCGCAAGTTGAGTATTGGAATGAGGTTACGGGTAGTATGCAGACGGATCCCAATACCAGTCCATGCATTGATGCGGGCAATCCGGGGTGGCCGGCGGAGGGGGAGGATAGTGATGAGGAGTTATATCCGGGGGAGAATGTGCGGGTGAATATGGGGCATCTGGGGAATACGGAGAGGGCGAGGAAGGGGCCGGCGGGGTGGGGGAACCGGGCGGATTTGAATAATGATGGAATGGTGCAACTGCTGGATTGGGGGGTGTTTATGGGGAAATGGCAGACGGAGGGAGGGTCTGATAACTATGGAGATATGAGCTGGGATGGGGTGGTGGGTTTGGAGGATGCGGTTATTATGGCTGAAAACTGGTTGGGGGAGACGGGGTGGTATTCGAGAGAGTAATTTTGGATGGGTTTTTTTGACTGTAGATTTTATTTTACAAGGATTTACAGTTGCAGAAGTAGGGGGTTTCCGGTCGATAAAATATAGTATTTGTACCGGAAAAAGTGGAACAGATGTGGGTTTTTCCGGTCTAAAAAGGTGTCAAAGATGTGATGAAAGTATCCCATTTTCGCATAAAACTGCTGCAATATTGAGTAAAAGTATGGCAATATTCGTATAAAAGGCGAACAATTTGAAGCTATCTGAAGCCGTAACAAAACGAATATGGTATGTGAATTATGGAATCCTATCAGCGGCCGTGCTGGTGCTGGTGATTGGTCTGGTTCGTTTTTTTACCAATGATCTCGGGGCGTCGCTGGAGGGGGCGGAGATTCAATCGAACTCTGAGGATAATATGGGGGGGCAGTCCGATATGGCTGGGGCGAAGGCGGAATCGCCGCTGGTGACGGCGGCGCAGAAATATGCCTGGGTGATGAATCCACCGCCACCACCGCCGCGGACGAAGACGCCGCCGACGGTGCCGCAGGATTTGAAGGTGACGGGGCAGACCAAGGATGCGGTCACGCTGACGTGGGCAGCAGCCGGTAAGGCGGCGGAGGCGGACCCGGAGGTTAAGGGATACAAGGTGTATCAGAATGGCGCGGTGCGCAAGACGGTACCGGGCACGGAGTTTACGGATGAGGGGCTCAAGCCAGAGACGGAATATAAGTACACGGTCAGCGCCATTAATGCGATGAATGATGAATCTGCTGTATCGGCGGAGGTAGTGGCCAAGACGGAAAAGGCGCCGCCGCCCCGGCCGCCGTCGGTGCCGCAGGAAGTGAAAGTGACGGCCAGCACGTATAATTCGGTGTCGCTGAGCTGGCAGCCGTCGGCGAAGACGGAGGAGGGGCATCCGGAAGTCAAAGGGTATAAAATTTATCAGAATGGCACGTTCCGCAAGGAAACGGCTGGGACGGAGGATACGGATACAGAACTGAATGCGGAGACGGAATATCGTTATACGGTGACGGCGGTGAATGTGGAAAATGATGAATCGGCGCCGAGTGCAGAAGCGGTGATATGGACGGAGAAGGCGCCGGTGCCGAAACCGCCGGATCCGACCTTTACGCTGAAAGGAACGGTGGTAATCGGAGATGGGGGCGGGTATGCGATAGTAAAGCTGGCGAGCAAGAATTTTCCGCAGGTAGCGGCATGGGGAGAGGTTATTGAGAATTATAAGCTGGTGCGGATTGCCGATGGAACGGTGGAATTAGAGCGGGAAGGCTATAAATACAGTCTGGAAGTACCCAAGCCGCAGCCGGGTAAGGCGGCGGCACCCAAACCGGGAACCCCTGCCATGCCGGTACCGGGAGTGGGAAATCAGCCGGGAGTACCACCGACACGACCGGTGCGGCCATCGCGACCGATTCGACCGAGTCAATCCGTGCAGCCTAATCCGGCGAATTCGATCAATCAGTTCAACCCGACCAACCCGACCAACCCGGCGGCACTCAAGTAAGCACGAATGAGAAGAAAAGGATAATTTGGGAAATCAAATGCATAAAGAGGAAAAGAATTTACGAATGGATTGGTTTTATTCCGGCACCTGGAGTTTCCAGGGATCGGTAGAGGAGAGACGGTAGAAATGAAAAGTGAGAATCGTTTTGGCAGGATTACGGTTGGGCGTGGTCCGATAGAAAATGGGAATTTTTGCCACCGCATGCAGGAGATTGGAATCGAGTGAGACCTGGATTTTTTGAGCATCCCAGTGATCGAGAATTACGGTTAGCGCCCTTGGCCCCAGGAGTTTTTGGGCAGCGTCGGAGCCGGCGAGCTGGGGATCGTTGGGGTCGATCAGTTGTTCGAGTCGCGGATAATCGTGGTCGGCCAAGGCGAGCAAAAGCTGGTCGGTTAGCTGCTGAATTTGGTATTGATCGGAATCCACCGAGAAGGACTGGGAGTTATCGGTGGAAGGGGGAAGCGGTTTGGGCGAATGGGTGCAGGAGGCGGCGGCCAAACCCAGCAGGA
>JAKQBU010000122.1 GCA_029573975.1 Planctomycetota bacterium | reverse complement strand
GCTTATCCGATGGGGCTGGAAATCCCCGTTATTGCCCGTGTGGAAGATTCTTTGGGCAAACGCCGCGGAGTTAATGGCGAGGTGACCGCGGCGGGCTTTGAAGCACATCCTTTGCGATTGTTCCGCGGGGTGGGATCGGTTTTCCTCCCGGCGGCTGTAACGGCGGATCCTATTTCTTACACGGCGGAAATTCAAACGCTGCAAGCCTCCAAACAAATTGCCATTGAGGCTTCGACCGCCTGGCAAAACATCACGGCCGATTTGGCTGCCTCTGCCAACTGGGGCGAGAATGCCTGCATCCGCATTACCAGCTCGGTAGGCAGCGCGTTTACCATTCCCGCCGGTGTAACCCTGACCATCGGGGCCGGCAGTGTCATCGTAATCGATCCGGGTCTGGAAATTGAAGTACTGGGCAGTTTTGTGGTAAATGGCACGCTGGAACAGCCGGTGGTCTTTACCGCTCAGAACCGAAGTGCCCCCTGGGGCGGCTTCCTTTTGGAAGCCAGTACTTCCCAGGCCAATATTACCGGAGCGATTCTGACCGCGGCTTGTGCCGATTCGAACTGGTTTTCCACCCATCATACCGGGGATCACCGACACCGGCAGGAACAATGTTTGTTTTATCTGGGCGGCGGTTCTCATCTGACCTTGACCAAGTGCTTTATGGTAGAAAATTACGGTCAAATCGGACATGGTGAGCAAGCCATTATGAGCATGACTGGCTGCCTGGTGCAAAAATGCATCACCGCCGGCCAGTATAACTATGGCACGGATACGCTGGTCGATACCGCTCTGATCGAGTGCCCCTCGGCGGACGCCCCCTTTGTGGATGCGGACAATGATGCGATCTATTTTACCGGTAGCTCCAATACGCATAATGTAACGGATTGTTTAATCGGCTGGACAATGGATGATGGGATCGATTCGATGGGAAAAAATATGAATGTAGCCAACTGCTGGTTCGAATCGATCTATCACGATGCGATGGCCATGTCCTCGGTAACGAATGCCACCGTGACCGGGTCGGTCTATATCAACAACGGACAGGCACTGGAAGCCGGCTGGAACGATCCGGTGATTAACGCAACAAATACCTTTTGTACCGGCAATGTGGTCGGGGCGCGTTTCGGCGATTGCTATGACGAAACCAACGGGTATCACTATTTAGGCTATCTCAATGTATCCGGTTCTCTGCTTCTCTATAACATCAGGGATATCTGGAACTGGTCCTTCACAGATTGGGCGCCGAATTTCGCCCATACAGATATCCATGATAACTATGTAAGTGTAACCTATACCGATTATCCGGACAACTCGATCTGGCAGCCGCTGTCCGATCCCAATCAGGCGAACCTGCTGCTACCGTTCCTGCCCAGTCCGGCCGGTACGGTCGGAATCGGCATCGCCATCCGCGAAGACGTTTATCACCTCACCGGGCTGACCAACCGGATTCCCGTGCGCCTAAGTACCTTCACTCCTAATCCTGTAGCCGTCGAGTATGACGTTTATACCAATGGCGGGCTTTATGACAGCGGCTCTTTGCAGTTCCTTCCGGGCGAAACCCTTCAGTTCATTGAGTTTGCCCTGCCGCCCGCCGAAGGGCTTCGCGAGGTGCTAGTCACCCTGAGCAATCCCGTATCGGCGGAGATTACCCGTTTTCAACAGGTATTATTTATGATCCCCTACGAGATCGAAGTCCCATTGATTCAGACGGGCGAGGTATGGCGCTACTTTAAGGGGGCTTCCGAACCGCCGGCCAACTGGAACGATTTGGGATTTATTGACACCGCCTGGCTCACCGGCGCCACCGGCATCGGCTACGAGAAGGAAACAGGATACGGACCTTGCCTGGCCACCACGTTATCCGATATGCAAAACAGCTATTTCAGCATCTATGCCCGAAAACAGTTCCCCATCGAAGACCCGTCGCGCGTAACCGGACTGACATTCACCATGGAATTCGACGACGGCTATATCGCCTATCTCAATGGTACCGCCGTGTACAGTGAGAATCCGCCTGCGGTCGTGGCCTACAATCAGCCGGCCGGCGATTCGCATGAGGCAGCCTGCGGCGGTACCCCAACCCCGATTGATTTATCCGATTATATTGATCTGCTGGTACCCGGCGACAATGTCCTGGCCGTTCAGGTTCATAATGTGACGCTCAACAGCACGGACTACATTTTAATCCCGCAATTGTTCGCTACCCTGGCTCCCTGGCCCGGCGACTTGGAACCCGACGGCGATGTGGATATTGACGATTTTGTGGAACTGGCCGCCGCCTGGCTCAGCCAGCCGGGAGACGGCAGCTATAACCACCTGTGTGATATCAATAATCCTCCCGATCAGATCATCAACATGCTGGATCTGGAGGTATTTGCCGAACACTGGCTGGCAGATTTTTAAACAAATAAAAAGGAACTCCTTACTTTTACGGTATTTTTGGAGAAAACGGAATGCAATGTAGTTGGCATAAACTGTTAATTGGTTTACTAGTGATTCTGGCGGGGCTTCCTGCGGCGTACGGCGCCTGCCCGGCCGGCGACTTGAACGGCAACTGTTATGTCGATCTGCAGGACATGGTCCTCTTTGTGCAGCAGTGGCTGGACCCGTCCGGCTGTTCGGGTTCCGGCTGTGCCGATTTCGACGGCAGCAACGGCGTAAACTTTTCCGATTATGCCGTGCTTGCCGATAGCTGGCAGCAATCCGGGGGAACTCTGGTTATCACGGAATTCATGGCTCTCAATACCAATACGTTCAGTACGGTTGTCAATGGCCAGGTAGTCTATCCGGACTGGGTGGAAATCTACAATCCGACCGACGTGACCATCAGCCTGGAGGGCTGGTATCTGACCGATGATCCGGCAAATCTGACCCGCTGGCCCATCCCAGCGGTTTTACTGGAACCCGGTGAATATCTGCTCATATTTGCCTCCAGCCAATCCGAGGTTCCCTTCGTGGATGACCTGGGTTATTTCCACACCAATTTTTCCCTCAAAGGATCCGGGGAATATCTGGCCCTGGTGCAGCCCAACGGCCTGACCGTGGAATTTTCCTACGAACCGATCGTTCAATATGACAATGTTTCCTACGGCTTATGTATCGACATGAGCGAGAAAGGGTATTTTACTTCTCCGACTCCCAAATTGCACAATAGCGACTGTATTCCTGACCCGACCCGCCAGATCGTCATCCATGAAATCATGTATCACCCCTCCAGCCTGGATGATCGGGAAGAATATATCGAGCTGTACAACCGCAGTGACAATACGGTAAATCTGACCGGCTGGCGTTTCAGCGATGGTATCGATTTCATTTTCCCCAGTATTAGCATCGGTGCGAAAGGATATCTGGTAGTGGCGTCAGATGTGGCGGTCTTTTCTGCCAAATATCCCGGAATCAGCAATGTGGTTGGCGGCTGGGATGGCCACCTGAGCAATAAAGGGGAAACCATCGAACTGATTGATACGGTGGGTGTCAAGATTGACGAAGTAACCTATGCCGATCAGGGTGACTGGGGCCGACGGGTGCTGGGACCGATCGATCAGGGGCACCGCGGCTGGGAATGGGCTTCGTTGCATGACGGGGATGGCAATTCCCTGGAACTGATCAACCCCGCCCTGCCCAATGACTACGGCCAGAACTGGGCCACCAGCCTGACCACGCAGGGAACCCCCGGGCAGGCGAATGTTTCTGGGAATTATACCATACAAACCACCTCTTTGATTGCCATCGACGATACCTGGAAATATTACCAGTCCGGCAGTCTGGATACCACCCCCACCTGGAAGACAGCCGGTTTTTCGGATACCGCCTGGCCCAGCGGCGCCGGCGTTTTGGCATTGGAAGATGAATATATTCCTGCTACTATTAACACTATTCTTACCAAAGGCTCGACCACCTTTTACTTCCGTAAACATTTCACGCTGAACGAAGATCCCGCCGGCATCATCCTCCACTTGACTGCCCTCATTGATGATGGAGCGGTTTTCTATCTCAATGGCACCGAAGTGTACCGGCTGGGCATGGCGGCTGGTACGCCCTCCTATTCTACCCTGGCCAATCGCAGTGTGGACAACGCCGTTTTCGAGGGAGCGTTTGATCTGCCCACCGCCAGCCTGGTCCTGGGCGATAATGTCCTGGCGGTGGAAGTCCATCAAATTACCACCGGCAGCAGCGATATTGTCATGGGCCTGACTCTGGATGCTGTTCGACTGATTCCGGACCCGGCGTCTTTGAATATCGCGCCGATGATCCTGGATGTAAAACATTCCCCGATTATACCCAAATCTGCCGATTCCGTGGCTGTTACCGCCCGTCTGCTCGATGAAAACCTGAGCGGCTTGACCGCCAAAGCTTACTATCGGGTGGATGGCGCGACCACCTTTACGGCGTTGATCATGGCCGACGACGGCTCGCAGGGCGACGGGGATTCCGGCGACGGCATCTTTGGCGCCCTCCTTCCGCCTCAGCCGGACGGCACCATTGTGGAATTTTATCTGGAAGCCGCCGACAGTGAATCCCATACCCGCACCTGGCCGGCCCCCACCCTGGTGGACGATGTGTCCCAGCAGGTGACGAATCTGTTATATCAGGTAGATGATACATTTAGTAATACCTGGACCGCTGGCGATCAGCCGGTATATTATATCATCATGACCGAAACAGAACGGGCGGAACTGGAGGATATCGGGGATGGCTTCAATGAAGTCGCGGCTGGAACCGGCACCGATAGCGGGGCCTGGAATGGCGAGGCTTCCAGTGACGCCGAGATGAACGCCACTTTTATCAGCGTGGACGGAGTCGATACCAAAGTTCGCTACCAGGTGGGCGTCCGCAATCGCGGCCATGGCTCGCGGGTGAAGAACACAGACGTCTATACCCATCGAAACAACTATCGGATTAACTTTGTGCATGGCCGCTCCTGGCAGGATGTCACGGCGATCAATATCAACAACCGGTATATCCACATACAGACCATGGGAAATATCATTCACCGGATGGCCGGTTTGCCGGCCTTTGATGCGGCGCCGGTGCAAATCCGGATCAATGGTCAAAACCTGGCGACACCCGGAGCACCCAGCATGTTCGGTTCGTATGTTCATCTGGAAGTTCCGGATGGTGATTTTGCCGATGCCCATTTCCCCAATGACGGCGCCGGCAATCTGTATCGCGGAACCCGGCTGGATGATAATAGCCAACAGGCGGATCTGCGCTATGAAGGCCCGGATCCCAGTGCCTACCGGGATACCTATTTCAAACAAACCAATGAAGAGATAGATGACTGGACTGATCTGATATACCTGACCTATACGCTCAGCGCCGAAAGCGCCAATGGTATTTCGGATGAAAATTTTGTCGCGGAAATCAGTCAGGTTCTCAATCTGGATCAATGGCTGCGTTATCTGGCTTTACACGCCCTGCTTTTAAATAATGAATCCGGCTTATTTCTGGGAGTCGGAGATGATTATCAGATGTATCGCGGGGTGGATGATCCCCGCTTTGTCCTGATTCCCTACGACCTCGATGCATTAATGATGCAGGGCCATCCGGTAGGAACCATCAGCCAAAGTATTTTTTCCTATCGGAATGTGGAGGGCCTGGCCCGGATGCTCAATCACCCGGAAATTGTGCGGCGCTATTACCAGGCCTTTTATGATTTGTTTGATACGGTCTGGAAGCCGGAAACCATGAATCCTCTGCTGGATCAGATTCTGGGTGATTTTGTAACCGCTTCCAACCTTACCGCCATGAAGCAGTTTGTCATCAACCGCAAAAATGCCGTACTGGCCCAGATTCCCCAGGATTTTTCGATTCTCTGCGGTCTGCCGGCCCTCAGCAGTTATTATTACAGTACGGCGGATCTGTTGGAGCTGGATGGAACTGCTCATGTGGCCCAGACCGGCTCCGTCCTGGTGAACGGTCTGCCGGCCCTCTGGTCGCCGCTGGATGGTACCTGGTCGATCGGGGAAGGTTCGCCGGCCACGTTGGAAACTCTGGTAAGCTCCGGTTCAACCTGGAAATATCTGGACAATGGCACCAACCAGGAAACCGCCTGGAAAGAAAGCAGCTTCCTCGATACCGCCTGGGCCAACGGACCAGCGCAACTGGGCTATGGCGATGGAGACGAAGCGACCACCGTTTCCTACGGAGGAAATGCCAGTAACAAATACATTACTACCTATTTCCGGAAATCCTTTACGGTAGCCGATCCGTCCGTATATACTTCCTTAACGCTGGATCTTTTGTATGATGATGGGGCCGTGGTGTATCTTAACGGCACCGAAGTGGCCCGCGTAAACCTGCCCGATGGTACCATTTCGTACAATACCCTGGCTTCGGTGGGTGATGACTTTACCTGGTACACCAAGGTGTTGAATGCTTCCCTGCTGGTTGCCGGGACCAATGTACTGGCCGTGGAGATGCACCAGGCAGGTGTGACCAGCAGCGATTTGAGTTTTGATCTGGCCCTGAAAGCCACCTCCGGACAAACCGTAGTTACCAACGGGGTTCCCCTGAATCCGGGCATCAATCGTATTTGGGTACGAACCATGGAAGGGCCCAATGGCTCCGGAAATACCCTGGTCGAAGAATATATCGATGTCTGGTATGATGATGGTACGGAATCTGTTCTTTCCGGCAGCCTGGCGGCCAATACCCTTCTGGATACCGCCTCAGGGCCCTGGCATATAACCGCCAATGTGGTTGTCCCGGCGGGCATTACCCTGACCATCGAACCGGGCACTACCCTGTTCTTCGACGCTGCCACCTCCCTTACCGTGAACACCGGCGGCCGCCTGCTGGCCGAGGGCACGGAATTCGAACCCATTCGCTTTACCCGGACCCCCACCGCGGGAGCCTGGAACGGCTTGCAGTTCAACGGTACCGTCACGGACAA
>JAKQBU010000119.1 GCA_029573975.1 Planctomycetota bacterium | reverse complement strand
AACAATTTTGTTTCATAACGTTACAAAATAGTATGGAGTTTCTAAAACATGTTAAATCAGTATGAAGATCATAATAACGGACCAGCCGGTGAGAAGTCAAGAGCGAAAGGGCAGTGCGAAGGACAATTTAAACGGGTCCGGTCAGCGTGTTTTCGCGGGCTGTTTTGTTCCTGTTGGTCGATCGTGTTTTTATTATTGTGTGTACTAGTATGGACGGTTGGTACGATCAGTCTAAGTCCGCGAGTGGTCCAAGCGCAGGAGCCGGCAGAAGCGGAGGTTCAGGACAGTAACGATGTGAAGGTCGAGGAAGAGAATACGACACCGGAAGAGGCGGCTGAGGAAACCGAGGCGGAGGGAGAAAATCCGGCGGAGAAGACAGATTCTGATGCGGTGCAGGCGGAGATTGACAAGCTCTTGCAGCAGATTATGGAGGAGGAGGATCCGGAAAAGGTGGAAAAGCTGATGGAGCGGCTGGAGGAGTTGTCGGAGCGTCAGCAGGCGAATCTGGAAAACAATCCGGATGAGAATCCGCCGTCGCTGCCGGCAGGTGAGGAAGTAAAGCCGGCGGCGCCGGTTCCAGCCGTGCCGGTACCCCAGCCGGTGGTAAAACCGGTGGTAAAGCCGGCGGCGGAAAAACCGGTGGTCCCGACTAACCCGACCAACGGCGGTAAAACGCCCGCTTTAAGCGTGGAACCAGTGGATGCCAATTCGGTCTCCGTGCCGGCGGGGATCCAGTATGATCCGGAAGCGACGGTGAAAATCAAGATCGAAGAAAACATGCTGGATGTGAATGAGCTGATCAATGTGGTGGGGATGAATCTCAAATTTTCGTTTTTGTACGATACCCCGGCGGGGGTAACGGGCCAGGTGAAGATGCAGCAGTTCGGGGAAATCAAGAACCGGGATCTGCTGCCTTTGCTGGAATCGGTATTGAGTTTCTTTGATTTTACAATGATCCGGGAGGATCCGTTTATCCGGATAGTGAAACGAACGGAGGCGCACAAGAAGGCGCTGCCGACGGTGGGGAAGGGACCGGAGCTGGCACCGGTGGCGGCGGGGGATTCGGTGATTTCGCAGATCCTGGAGATGAAATATATCAAGCCGGCGGATGCGATTGCCTTTTTGCAGCAGTTTGTATCGGATCCGTCGGTCCTGGTACCGGTGGCGAATACGAATTATTTGATTGTGACGGAATATGCCCGGCGTCTGCCGCGGGTACTGGAGATGCTGGAACTGATCGATCAGCCGGGACCGAGCCGGCGGCTGGAGCCGCTGACAGTGCAGTATGTCAAGGCAGACGAAGCAGTGAAGCAGATGGCGGCATTAATCAAGGATTTACAGGGTCAGCAGAGTACTGCGGCAACTGCTCCTGCGCCAACACCAACGCCAAGAAGAACTCCCACGCGCACTCAAAGACCGGGAGAAACCCCGGCCGCCGTAGGGGGTGGAACGACAACCACAGTAGAAGGCGGCCCGGCATTTCATGTGGATGGGCGAACCAACCGGATCTTCGTTATTGCCACAGACGAACAGATTTTGCAGGTGAAAGAGCTGCTGGCGCTGCTGGATATCAAGGACGGGCCGGCGATCCGGCTGGAAACGATTCAGGTGACCAATGTAATCGTAAAGGATATCACCAGTCAATTGACGGAGATGATTGAGGCGCTGAATGAGAAGGATGTGCCCAGTACGACGGGGACCGGTGCAACCCCCGCGGCGCAGGGAACCCCGGCGGAAGCGCGGGCGGCGGCGGAACGTATGCGGAGCCGGACCATCAGCAGCCGCAACCGGAACCAGTCGCAGTATTCGACTGCCACCCGGGCGGGGGACGAAGGCCCGGTATTGATTGAGGATGAGAAGACGAACCGGTTGTTTGTAATCGGATCGGATGAGCAGATCCGGCAGGTGAAGGAGCTTTTGACGCTGCTGGATGTGCTGCCGTATTATGAGCAGTTGATTATCAAGATTTACCAGCCGCAGTATGTGGAGGCGGCGGAGATGCAGAAGATCCTGTCGGATTTGGGGATTATCAAGTCGGATCGAGACCGGCCGCGGGACCGGGCGCGGCAGGCGCGGGAAGGGGAACCGGAGGAGATTAACCGGCCGATTACGACGGCGGCCAATGCCGAGGCGGCGGAGGCCGGGATACCGGGCGAAACGGCGGCGTATCCGGCGCTGGAGGAGGCGGAAATCCGGGTGGCGATTCTGGAGTCGGTGAACAAGATGTTTGTGCTGGCGACGGAGCGGCAGCATCGGAATATCGAGGATATGATGCGGCAGGTGGATATGGAGCCGAATGAGTATATCGGTGCGATCCAGATTTATCCGCTGGAGAACCGCAAGCCGGAGGACGTGGCGACGATGCTGAAGGATTTGCTGGAGTCGGAACGGCTGGATGTGAAAAAGGAGACAAACATTCCGGGCAAGGAGGGGGCGCCGATTATCGTGGCGCTGGAGGATATCTACGCGATTGCGGTGCGGGGCAGCGCCAAGCAGCACCGGGATATCGAGCAGATTATCAAGAAGCTGGACAAGCGTCTGCCGCAGGTGCTGGTAGAGGCGATCCTGGTGCAGGTGAACAGCAACGATGCGCTGAAAGTGGGGGTGTCGCTGAAGAATAAATATGATGTGGGGGGTACGCGGAACAGCACGCGGGCGGTTTCAGGGGTTTCGCCCTTTTCGATCGGGGATATCACCAACAGCAATGGGATTATATCGGGAACGGGAGGAACGATCGGGTTTTATACGGATGATTTAATCTACGCGACCCTGGAGGCGATGCAGGAGGATGGAAACGCGAAGGTGGTGTCGAAGCCGCGAATCATGGTAAATGACAATAAGAAGGGTTCGATTACCAGCGAACGGCAGGAACCAACCTCGGAGACGGTGATTTCGCCGGGATCGGATACACCCATCACCAGTTTCAAGGGATATGAATCGGCAGGCACGACGCTGGATATTACCCCGCACATTAGTGAGGGAGGATTTCTAAGTCTGGAAATCAGCTTGCAGGTGAATAGTTTTGACGGGGAGGGCAGTGGGAATTTGCCGCCAGCCAAGACGAGCAATCAGATTACGACACTGGTAACGGTGCCGCATGAAAAGATTATCGTGCTGGGCGGGCTGACGTCGCGGACGGATTCGGTGGCGGTGGAGAAAATCCCGCTGCTGGGGGATATACCGCTGCTGGGGGCGCTGTTCCGCAAGACGACGAAATCGGAGCTGGAGGGGGTATTGTATGTGTTTGTGAAGGCGAATATTGTCCGGGATGAGAAGTTTGAGGATCTGGAAGAGCTGTCGGAGAAGAACCGTCTGCAATTGCGGGAGAAGGAGATGAATTACGGGCGGAGCTCGGATTTCATACCGGGTTTGCCACCGATTATAGAGACGGAGGGCAAGAGTGCACTGGACGACTAGAATAGAAAATAAAAGATCAAAGTGCAAAAAGTAAAATTAAGGAATTGAATATGAGTAAGATAGAACCGAACCTTTGATGGAGTGATTTGCTTTCGAAGAATCTGGAATCCCGCTTTCGCGGGAATGACCATCGGTTCTGATTTACTGAGACAGATATGAAAGAAGCGTTACTGAAGATAGCGGAAGAGACGGAGATTGTCAGCGCCAAGCAGTTGGCGAGTTTTTTCGAGAAGCACGCGGACGGCCCGGAGCGGCTGGACCTGGCGCTGCTGAATACCGGTATGTTCACGGAGGAGCAGATTCTGCGGCTGTTCGGGGCTTACCTGGGCCTTCCGTATGTGGAGCATATCAAGCCGGCGGAGGTGCCGGCGGAGTTTGTGGCGCGGGTGCCGGTCAATTACGCCCAGCATCACAGCGTGGTGGCGACGGAGGTGCGGGATTCGGTGATGACGGTGGCGACCAGCCGGCCGCTGAGCCTGCATGCGCTGGACAATATCAGCAAGATGGTGAAGATGATGGTGCGGCCGGCGCTGGCGAGCCGGGCGGCGATCAGTTCGGCGGTGAATTCGGCGTATGAGCAGCGGGTGACGGTGCTGGAGGAGGTGGCGGACGAGATTGACGCGCAGAATATCGAGGGGCTGATCGGGGATGTATCATCCTCGGAGGATTTGCTGGACGTGGTGAACCGGCCGCCGGTCATCCGGCTGGTGAATGATATTTTATTCCGGGCGCTGCAGTTGCGGGCGTCAGATGTGCATGTGCATCCGTATGAGCAGAAGATCCTGATCCGGTACCGGATCGATGGGCTGATGTATGATATGCTGACGCTGGATTACCGGATTCTGCCGGTGATTGTCTCGCGTATCAAGGTGATGGCGGGGATGGATATCGCGGAGCGGCGGCTGCCGCAGGACGGGCGTTGTTCGGTGAAGATCGGCGCGCGGGAGATCGATCTGCGGGTGAGCACGGTGCCGACGTCGTATGGGGAGCGGAGCGTGCTGCGGCTGCTGGACAAGAGTACGGGGCTGTACGACCTGGAGGAACTGGGTTTCAATCCGAAGGAACTGGATCGGGTGGATCTTCTGCTGAAGTGGACACACGGGGTGTTTTTTGTGACGGGACCGACCGGCAGCGGCAAAACGACGACGCTGTACAGTTTTTTGAAGCGGATCGACGCGTCGGAAAAGAATATTATCACGATCGAGGATCCGATCGAGTATCAGTTGGAGGGGATATCGCAGATTCAGGTGGCGACCAAGAAGGGGATGACGTTTATCACGGCGCTGCGGCATGTATTGCGGCAGGATCCGGATGTAATCATGGTGGGTGAAGTTCGGGATCAGGAGACGGCCCGGATGGTGATCCAGTCGTCGCTGACGGGTCACCTGGTGTTCAGTACTTTGCATACGAACGATTCGGCGGGAGCGATTACGCGGATGATCGATCTGGGGGTGGAGCCGTACCTGGTGGCCTCATCAGTGATCGCGGTGCAGGCCCAGCGGCTGGTGCGGAAGCTGTGCCCGGACTGCAAGGAATGTATCCCGGCGGATTCCCGGAAGATGCGGGAGCTGGGGATCGGCTTTGGGGCGTTTGAGAAGGTGTATCACAGCCGGGGGTGCGAGAAGTGTTTTCAAACGGGGTATCGGGGACGGACGGGGATCTATGAGCTGATGGCGGTGGATGATGACATCCGGCAGTGCGTGTATCAGCGGCAGACGGCGGGGGCAATCAAGAAGGTGGCGATGGATGCCGGGCTGGTGACGCTGCGGATGGACGGCTTGAAGAAGGTGGAGACGGGGGTGACGTCGCTGGAGGAAGTGCTGCGGGTGGCGCAGGCGGATGATATATAGGAATGATGAACGATGCCTTCGTATGAATATGTAGCGATGGACAAAGGCGGCAGGGAGAGCCGCGGGAACGTGGTGGCGGAGTCGGCATCGGCGGCGCGGCGGCTGCTGCGGAACCGGAATCTGCATGCGACGGCTCTGCGCCCGGTGAGCGAGGCGGCGCAGGAGCGGAAGTGGGAGCTGGCGAGTATCTTCCGGGGGCGGAGGCGGCGGGAGGTGCTGGATTTCACGCGGCAGTTGGGGACGATGATCGGGGCGGAGGTGAAGATTACGGAGGCGATGGCGGTGCTGATTTCGCAGAACGAGGATCAGAAGCTATCGCAGATTTTGCAAAATATCCGGGATCAGATCGTGGCGGGGGAATCGCTGGCGGACAGTTTGAAGCAGTATCCGGACTGGTTTGATTCGATTTATGTGGCGATGATCCATATCGGGGAGGTGACGGGGAACCTGGGGCGGTCGCTGAAGCTGCTGGGGGATTATATGGGGAAGAAGCAGCGGCTGGAGGCGAAGGTGAAGTCGGCGCTGATGTATCCGGCGATTCTGGTGGTGATTGCACTGGTAGTGACGCTGTTATTGATGACGGTGGTGGTGCCGAAGATCACGACCATTATCGAGAATACGGGGCGTGAGCTGCCGCTGGTTACGGAAGTGTTGATGAAGATGAGCCGCGGGCTGGTCGGGTATTGGTGGCTGCTGCTGGCGATGGCGGCGGCGGCGGGGTGGGGTATCAAGCGGATACTGAGTACCCCGAAGGGGCGGCTGGCGTTCGACCGGTTTTTGCTGCGGATTCCGGTGATCGGGGAGCTGCTGAAGCAGAGCATCGTGGCGCGGTTCACGTCCACGCTGTCGGCGCTGATCAAGAGCGGGCTGCCGGTGGCGGAGGGGTTGCAGGTGGTGGCGGAGATTACGGGCAACCAGGTGATGGCGCGGGCGATCCGGGCGGCGCGGGAGCGGATTATGGCGGGGGCGGATATTGCGACGCCGCTGCGGGAGAGCAAGGTGGTATCGACGGCGGTGGCGCATATGATCGCGGTGGGGGAGCGGACGGGGGAGCTGGAGAGCATGCTGGTGACGATCGGGGAGAGTATCGAGGAGAAGACGGATATCAGCGTGCAGCGGATCAGTTCGGTGATAGAGCCGATCATCATTGTGGTGATGGCGCTGGTGGTGGGATTTATCGTGGTGGCGACGATGCTGCCGATTTTGCAAGTAGCGGATATAAGCAACCTTAAATAAAGGAGATTGATTGTGAAACGGAACAGAAAGCGAAGCGGGTTTACGCTGGTGGAACTGATGGTGGTGATTGTGATCATCGGATTACTGGCCGGCCTGGTGGGGACGAATGTGATCAAGAATATTAAAAAGGCGCGGATTACGGCGGCCAAGGCGCAGATCAAGACGCTGGAACAGGCGGTACTGGATTATTATATGGATGTGGGGCAGTATCCGGATAATTCGGTGGGGCTGGAGGCGCTGGTGGAGCAGCCGTCGGGGGTGGAGAACTGGGACAAGGACGGTTATCTGGCTGAGCGGACGATTCCCAAGGATCCCTGGCATAATGACTATATTTATTACTTGGAAACTACTGCGGAAGGCAGTACGAAGTATTATGTCTATAGTATGGGACCGGATGGGAAAGATGGTACCGACGATGATGTGTATAGTACCGACCTGGAAGAAGATGAAGAAGCCCTGTAGGAAAAGCCATCGCGGTTTTGTGCTGCTGGAGATCGTGGTGGTTTTCCTGATTCTGGCTTCGCTAATCGGTCTGGCGTCGCTGAATCTGGTGGGGCTGGTGCAGCGGACCCGGCTGGATGAGGATGTGTCGCGTTTTGCGCAGACGCTGCGGCTGGCGGCGGAGCAGGCGGTGTTTTTGGGCCGGGACATTGAGATCCTGCTGGAGGTGACGGATGGTTATTATACGGTGTATGAGGCCAGTGAATCGGGAACGGAGGAGGGGCAGGAGAGCGAGGCGGAACAGAAGATTTTGATACCGACGCGCGGCTTGAACCGCAGTTATATCGACGTGATCGAGTATGAGGACGGCTCGCGGCAGTATTCGGGGGAGCTGGTATTGAAGGCGACACCGGAAGGCTGGAGCAGTACGGTGCTGTTCAGCCTGTTGGATGACCGGGATGAGCACCAGCGGTATTTGCGGTGCGACCGGATGACGACGCGGGTAATCGTGAGCAGCCAGGAGCCGGAGTTTCCGGAACCGCAGGCAGAGCTATAAGAAGAAAACCAAAGATCAAAAATAAAATAAAAAATTGTGGTAAAAGATAATAGGACAAATTACAGAGGCTTTACGCTGATTGAATGTGCAGCGGGCCTAGTTGTGCTGGCGATTCTGCTGGTGGGGGTGCTGGCGGCGTATCGCAAGACGGTGGAGGGGGTGGCGGCGAATATCTTGCGGGAGCGGGCGATGGCGGTGGCGGAGCGCCAGATGGAGAATCTGATGGGTACGTTGCAGGAGCCGGATTCGGAGAATACCAGCGGGGAGGATGAATACGATCCGCTGTTTACGTGGGAGCTGAAGCTGGTACGGGAGGTGATCGAAGGGAACACGCCCAGCCAGGATATGAAGAATACGGCGATCAAGGCGACGGTGGTGGTGGAATGCCAGGCGGAGGAGATGCGGGAGACGGCGAAGGTGGAGCTGGTACGGTATTTTGCGTATTTGAAGCCGCTGCCGGGGAATACGATGGCAGTGCCGTTCCAGTATGAGACGGAGGAGCCGCAGTG
>JAKQBU010000107.1 GCA_029573975.1 Planctomycetota bacterium | reverse complement strand
AAACTGCTGCTGTCGCTGCTGATGATTCTGGGCCGGCTGGAAATTATGGTGGTGGCATGCCTCTTTACCCCCAATTTCTGGCGGAAAAATTAAGGTTTTGGTTATCTCCCCCAGGGGAAGGGCTGGTGATTATTCAGCAGTTCCTCCATATGGGCATCGATAATCAATTCGCGGCGGCTCTTCCAGTTTTTCAGATTCGCCTGGTGTTCTTTGAGGCGTTCCTGCAGTTTTCGCATCCGCTCCTGGGCCATTCCCCATTCCGGTTTGCGGTCTCGGGCCTCACCCGGATCCGCCTTGCCGCCGTTCTCATCCGGAACAGACCATTCGGCAATCTGGCTCTGCCACTGGGTTAGGCGCAACTGTTCCTGCTGGAGGATAATATCAAACAAACCGGCAACCTGACTTCTTAGTTGACCCGTAAGATTTTCCGAACTCCCTTGTTTGGGTTCTGCATGAATTTTTTTGAGGGTATTCTCCACTTTCAATCGCTGCTTGATTCGCTGGAGGGTTAGTCCCGCCATTTCCGGATCCAGTTTCATCTGTTCGATGACCGGTCCGTACATCCGTCCCAGCATATGGACGCGGTGCCGATATTGGCGGGGATTTTCCTCTTTCATCGCTTCCAGCCGGGCAGCCAGTTCCGGTTCATGCTGGCGGAGAAATTCCAGCAAAACGGCAGGGTCCGTTGGTGCAAAAAAAGGACGCCCCATTCCCCTGCCCGGTCCAAAACCCGGTCCCCGTCCTTCTGCCGGCGCCGGATGTTCCTTTTCCCGGGCCGGACGTTTTTCCGGATTCTCCAACCTGGGTTCCGAACGCGGATTGAGCGGAGCTGCCTGCTCTTCCCCGGGCGGCAAAGGATCCTCGCCGGCCTGATCCAGCAGGGATTCCCATTCTTCGCCGCTGTCCGCCGCTTCTTCTGCGCCGAATAGCACCGGCCTAGGATACCAAATTAAAACTGAAAGAGCAATTAATATGCCTGTCGCTATTTTCATAACGATATTCCTTTCTAACACTGCCTTCTCCCTCATTCTCCTGAACCTGCGTCCACATCCATTCGGTTAGACTGATATCATCCACATCATAACTGGTTTCGTATTCATCTTCGGCCAGGGTAGCTTCGAAAATCACTTCTTCATGATCCAGCCATTCCCAATCCGTTCTGGCTACCAGCGGTTCCTCCGGCGGGGGGAGGATCCGACTTTGCCGGATCATCAGGCCGATGCCGATGACCAGCAGTATTCCGGCTGCCGCCTGGGTGAGGCGAATCACCCAGCGTCTTTGTCGCCGGCGGGAGCAGGTTTGCTGGATCGTTTGCAGAATACGGTTTTTTACTTCCGCCGGCAGCGAAGGGTCTGCGCATTGATTCAGGCATTTCTGGCCGGCCTCGATATCACGCACCATTTCGTCGGCCTGGTCTTTATCCAGCGAAAGCTGCTGTAAAAGCCGATTTAATTCTTCCTGATTATTCTTTTTCATTTTCAGTCAATATCCTTTTGAGCAATTTCAAGCCGCGGTGGACCTTGGACAAGACCGTTCCGATCGGTAACTGGAATTGCCGGGCCAACTGGTCGAAACTAAGCTGGCTATAATGGCGTGCCAGGATGATCTGGCGATCCAGGTCCGATAACTGCTGTAAGGCCTTTTGTAGCAGATCCATTTGTTCCTGTCGTTCCATCGGGCTTTCGGTACCCGATTCGCTTCCAGCCAATTCTTCCGGCCATTGCGAATTTTCCTTTGCCTTTTCCAAAACCGAAAAGAATACCGGTGTTTTTTTCTGCCGCCGGAAATAATCCCGGGTCAAATTGGCGGCAATCCGAAAGAGCCAGTGTTCAAAACGGCCTTCGTGCCGATATTCACCAATTTTTTCCAGTAATCTGACAAACAATTCCTGGACTAAATCGTCGGCGGCGCCGGGGGATCCGGTAGTCCGGAAAAAATACCCATAGAGCCGGGGTCCATATTCCTCCAGCATCCAGGCAAAAGCATCCGCACTGCCCATCTGGCAGAGCTGGATCTTTTGTTCCAATAAATCTCGTTCCATGAGGTCTTATTCTATCTATTTTAACGGCCTGAAGTTAAAATTATTGCAAACTTTTTGTCTGACACCCGCCTTATAGCTAGTCATCTCAAGGCCGGTCCTGGGGATAATATGCGCAACTATATTAATTATAAGAGATTAAGATTTCAACCGAGGTTTACATTGTATTTCCGGCAAAAAATTATAGACTGCTTTCTTTTATCCGGTTGGACCGATAATATATAGACGGGTTTTTGGTATCTGCCTATGGCATCATATCAAAAATAACCGTATGAGAACAGATATTTGTTCTGGATTCAGGTTCGTAAAATGCCGAAGAAATAATACGTTACGAACCTTGGAAACGTTATTTGGTTGAAAACCAAGGTTAAAAATAGCCTTAAGTATTTATAGAGGTTGATTTTATGCGAACTGTAAGAACCTATGTGGTAGTACCTTCCTTACCAGAGGCTTTGCAGAGTCTGAAAGATATTGCGTATAATTTGTGGTGGTGCTGGGATCACGACGCCACGGATATGTTTCGCCGGCTGGACCGGGAATTGTGGGAAAAATGCGGCCATAATCCGGTGAAGATGCTGGGCCAGCTTTCTCAGGAGCGGCTGAATAAGGTTGCCGAAGATGCTGGATTTCTGTCTCATCTGGACCGCATCAGCAAAAAACTGGATGCCTACATGCGCCGGCCGCGCTGGTATGACTCCATCGATTACAAACAGCAGCCGGGAACGATTGCTTATTTCAGCGCTGAATTCGGCTTGAACGAATGCCTGCCGATTTATTCCGGCGGTCTGGGCATTCTCGCCGGTGATCACCTCAAAAGTGCCAGCGATCTGGGCTTGCCGCTGGTCGGCGTCGGATTGCTCTACCGGCAGGGGTATTTTCAACAGTATTTGAACGCGGACGGCTGGCAGCAGGAATCGTATCCGGAAAATGACTTTTACAATATGCCCATCCGGCTGATGTTGCGGGAAGACGGACGGCCGATCCGTTTTCATGTCAATATCGGAGACCGGGATGTGGTGGTGCAAATCTGGCGGATCCTCGTAGGCCGCGTGGATTTGTATCTGCTGGATACCAACATGCGCTGCAACCGGATAGAAGACCGGCAGATTACCGCCCAGTTGTATGGCGGGGATAACGAAATGCGTTTGCGGCAGGAAATTCTGCTGGGGATCGGCGGTTTTCGGGCAATCAAAACGCTGGGAATCGATCCGTATGTTTGCCATATGAATGAAGGCCATGCGGCGTTTCTGGCTTTGGAACGAATCCGGGTGTTAATGGAAGAAAAGCAGTTGAATTTTGCCCAGGCCAAAGAAGCCGCCATAACCGGCAATGTATTTACAACTCATACTCCCGTCCCGGCCGGGCACGATTCGTTTTCACCGGCCATGATGGAGAGATATTTCAGCGAGTACAGTAAACAGCTAAGCATTGGCTGGCAGGATTTCCTGGGGCTGGGCCGTGTCAATTCGCGCGACACCAACGAATCGTTTAGCATGACCGAGCTGGCCCTGCGGTTATCCAGCCATCGCAATGGGGTCAGCCAATTGCATGGGGAGGTTTCCCGCCAGATGTGCCAGCATACCTGGCCCGGCGTTCCGGTCGATGAAGTGCCGATTACCTCCATTACCAACGGGATTCATGTGCGGAGTTGGATTTCCCGGGAGATGAATGAATTGTTTGATCGGTATCTGGGGAGTGGGTGGGCGGATCAGCCCAGCAACACCGCCATCTATAACCAGATTGATCAAATTCCGGACGAGGAATTATGGCGTACCCACGAGCGCCGGCGCGAACGGCTGGTTTCGTTTGCCCGAAAAAGCCTGAAATCGCAATTGGTTCGTCGCGGCGCCAGTCCGGCGGAAATCGCTGTGGCGGAGGAGGTTCTGGATCCGGAGGCCCTGACCATCGGCTTTGCCCGGCGATTCGCCACGTACAAGAGAGGCACGCTGCTGTTCCATGATATGGAACGGTTCAAAAAAATCATTTCCAACAAAGAGCGTCCCGTCCAGCTTATATTTGCGGGCAAGGCCCACCCCAAGGACACCGAGGGCAAGGAATTTATCCGGAAGATCGTGCATTATGTCGGGGAAGAACCTTTCCGCCGGCGAGTGGTATTCCTGGAAAATTACGATATCAATGTAGCCCGGTATCTGGTGCAGGGCGTGGACGTATGGCTGAATACTCCCCGGCGCGGGATGGAAGCCTCCGGTACCAGCGGCATGAAAGTCCTGGCCAACGGCGGGATTAACTTGAGCATTCTGGACGGCTGGTGGTGCGAGGGATATGCGCCCGGAACCGGCTGGGCCATCGGCCAGGGAGAAAGCTACCAGGATAAAGTCTATGAAGACGAAGTCGAATCCCATGCCCTATATAATCTGCTGGAAAAGGAAGTCATTCCCCGTTTTTATGACCGCACTTCGGACCGGCTGCCGCGGCATTGGACGGACATGATGAAAAACTCGATGCGCAATCTCATTGCCCAGTTTTCCACCGCCCGCATGGTGGCCGAATATGCCCAGGGCTTCTATCTGCCCAGCAGCCAACGGTGGCATGATTTTGTCGTCGAATCTATGGAACGGATCAAATCCCTGTCCGATTGGAAAGAAAGTATCCGCGACCGCTGGTCGGAAGTGTCCACCGGCAAAGTCGAATTTGTCAGCCAGGGGGAACTGAGCGTGGGTGGGAAATTGCAGGTTCGCTGCCAGGTCAAACTGGGCAGTATTGATCCAAGCGAAGTACTGGTGGAATTATATTACGGGCTGGTGGATTCCGACGGCAATATCCAGCGCGGCGAAGCGGTTCCGATGGAAAGTATCGGGACGGCTACTGGAGAATATCACATATTCCGCGGCTACATCCCCTGCCGGTACAGCGGCCAGTGCGGCTTTGCCGTTCGGATCATTCCCTATCACAATGATCTGGTGGACAAATACGATACCGGCCTGATCCGCTGGGATGAAGAGGCGGCTGCGGATCCGCAGAAAATCAAAGTCCCTGAATAAAAATTCAACCAAGCGGCAGAACATGGCCCCGGCGATGATCTGTTCGATACCCTGGCACCTCGAGGGATCGGTACCAGGGTAGTTTTTTAGGGGCATGATTTTATTCCGCCGCCACGGGATTTTCCAGCCGGCCGATTCCTTCCACCTCGACCGCCAGTTGATCGCCCGGTTTCAGGAAAACCGGCACTTCCCGGCCGTAGCCGACGCCGGAAGGGGTTCCCGTCAAGATAACCGTGCCCGGCAGCAGGGTCATGTGCCGGGAGATGAAACTGACCAGTTCCGGCACGGGGAAAATCATATCCCGCGTATTGCCATCCTGCATGCATTTTCCGTTCAGAAACATCCGGACTCCCAGAGCGGAAGGGTCCAGCTCCGTTTCGACCGCCGGCCCCAGCGGGGCAAAGGTATCAAAGGACTTGCCGCGAATCCACTGGCTGTCGATCTCCAATTGGACATCACGGGCGGAAATATCATTCGCTATGGTGTAGCCGAAAATATAATGAGCCGCCTCCTCCGGCTTGATATGCTTGCCTTTTTTCCCGATGACAATCACCAATTCCGCTTCATAATCCACCTTATGGGGAGCCGCGGCCGGCACCAGCACGGGGCAGCGATGGCCGGTCAGGCTGGTCGTGGCTTTCATAAACAGCAGCGGAACCGTCGGCAGATCGTGCTTGAGTTCCTTGGCGTGCTCGGCGTAATTGCGTCCTACGGCGATGATGTTCGGCGGATCCACCGGCGGCAAATATCGCCGGATCTCGTGTCCTTTTATTTTTTTCCCCGTCCGCGTATGCTCTCCGAGGATCGGCCCTTCGATCAGCTCAATGGTACCATCCGGCTCCCCAATTCCGGAAACCGCACCCTGTTCCCCCATCAAAAATCTAAGATATTTCACTACGGTTCTCCTATGTTAAAAAGCTAATCTGCATTTCCAAAGTAACGTTTTGCCTGAGTGAAAGCCATTTTACGGGACACAGTATTCCTGGAGCTTCTGCCCATCATGGAATGGCTTGTATCGCACAGTCGCTGTCCATGCCGGTAATGTAAACCGGGGCGCGAGATAGTTTGATAACCGCCAGGTGATCCTGATTGGAACGGATTTCCACGGGATTGCCCAGGTTGTCGATTGCCTGAATCGGCCAGGAACTGTTGGTTTCGAGGGTAACTTCCTGCGGGCCCTCGATGCACCAGGCGGCCACCTGATACCGCATCGGCCCTTCGAATAAAAAGGCCTGAATCCCCTGGGTGGGATGATCGTACCCATTGATCTGCCGCAGGAGCCGGCAGGGGCCAAGCTGGCGGCTCATCACTTTGA
>JAKQBU010000101.1 GCA_029573975.1 Planctomycetota bacterium | reverse complement strand
ATATGGAATTGATAGAATACAAACAGAACCGGGAATTGTTAATCGACGAATTAAAAAAGGCTGGGGCAAAGGCCAAGGGCAATGCGATTCATTGCCCCTGGCATGATGACAATCACCCCAGCGGCGGCGTTTATGATGATGACTCTACCGGCTGGCGGTATAAATGCCATAGCTGCGGCTTCCGGGGTGATGTGTTCGACGTTATTGCTAAACGGGATGGCATTACACCAGCCGAGGCCATAAAGCGGCTTACCGGGCATTCTGGCGGCAACGGCGGTAACTCTGGCAGCAGGACCCAGGCGGCCAAGATTTACACCAAAGAGGAGATCATCGGCTATTTAAAGACTCTGGGAACGGTCGAGGATATTCATCCGTACAAGACGGCCCAGGGTGATCTTAGCTTTGAAGTGGCACGGGTAAAGACTCCGACCGGCAAGACGATCCGGCCCTTCATGCCCCAGGGCGGCGGGTATGTGTTCGGATTACCACCGGCGCCACGGGTATTATACAAACAGCCTGGAGCGGATACCGTGGTTGTCGTTGAAGGGGAAAAATGTGCCAAGTGCCTGACGGAGTATGGCTTTGCGGTAACTACCAGTGTAGGCGGCGCGAAATCGGCCCGGAATAGCGACTGGAGACCACTTTCGGGAAAAAATGCCATTCTCTGGCCGGATTGCGACCCAGAGGGCAGAGGTTATGCCGATGATGTACAGCGGATTTTGATCGAACTAGGAGCCAGGGTATCCATCATCGACCCCGGCAAACTGGACCTTGCCGAGCATGAGGACTGTTATGATTTCGTCGAGCAGTTAAAGGCCATTGGTTACGATAAGCAGCAGATTACCGACGAACTCCAAAAAGTTATCAATTCTGCCCGGCCCAAGGGACCGGCTGACCGGCTGCATGAAAAACTCGAATTGATTATTGCCGGCAAGCTGGAGGCGGTGAAATGGCCGTTTCGCTGGACCGGCTTTATGAGCAATGCCCTACTGCCGGGAACGGTTACAATCCTTTGCGGCGGAATAGGAGCCAGCAAGTCATTTATGCTACTGCAATGCCTGATGTTCTGGCATCGCGCGGGCGTTAAATGTTGCTGCTATGAACTGGAAGAAGACCAGACTTTTCACCTTCAGCGAGCTTTGGCACAGTTGGCTGGGATTAGTAAGCTGACCGATTTTGAGTATGTCCGGGACAATCCCGAAACCGCACAGGCGGCAATGGCGGAGCATGGCGACTTCCTGGATAGTTTCGGCCATTGCCTGGAAGCGACCCCGGCCAGCCAAGTTACCCAGCAGCAGCTTGCGGATTGGATTCAGAGCAAGGCCAAGGCAGGCAACCGGATTATTTGCGTCGATCCAGTCACGGCGGCGGCCCAAACCGATAAGCCCTGGATTTCCGATAACGCTTTCTTGCAGCAGATCAAAAAAACGGCAAACGATTACGCCATTTCGATTGTGCTGGTTACTCACCCCACCAAACCGGCAACCGGCCCGGATATGAACCAACTGGCCGGAAGTGCTGCTTATGCTCGATTTGCCCAGGCGATTTTGTGGCTGGAAAATCACGACTCCAAAACTAACTCCGTACAAAGTGATTGCGGGACCATCGAGACGGAGTATAACAGAACTCTACATATTCTCAAGGCCCGGAACGGTGCGGGGACCGGGAAAAAGATAGCGTTTGAATTTAGCGGCGACTCCTTGCGACTCAAGGAGTTGGGACTTATTCAGTCAACCGGGAATGGTTATCAGGCCGATTTAAATTACCGTGCCGAAAAGCGGCTGGAGGCGGAGCAGGCCCGGCTGGAACGGGAGAAAGAACGATCACGGGCCAAAGAGCAGGAAGCGGAGATTGAAAGACAGAGAACCGAACGCATCCGCCTGAAGGCGGAAGCAAAAAACTTTAGTTGAGGAGTAATTTTATGGAAAGCAAAAACCAAACCGAATACCCCGAAATGTCCGTCCGGCTGGTACATGGGAAGTATGGCAACCAATGGCGCGGCTTCTGCCCGTATTGCGGGAAAAAACACACCCACGGCGCGCCCCAGCGTCCGTCCGGGCGGCATCAGGGGCATAGGGTGAGCCACTGTTTGCGGAAAAAACCCCAGGACCGGGGATATATTTTAGTATGGGATGGCCATGTTAAGAAAAAATAAAATAATCGTGTTGACGTTACACAACATTGGTTATATAATGTCTTATATGATACTCGAAGAAATCAGAAAACATCTCCAAACTTGCGGCATAAGCCTGAACCAGATTGGCCGGGAAACCGGCATTGACAAGGCGGCCTTGAGCCGGTTGGTTCACGGGGGAAGCTGTCGGGCGGAAACCCTGGAGATATTGCTAAACTATTTCGGTTATGAGATACGAAAGAAGAAAACGGGCAAGAAAACGAGGGCGAAGAAATGAAGATTGTGAAAAGCGGCAAAAAATTTGTTCTTGATTTCCGTTTCCGGGACGGGCGGTTCCGGGTAGTTGGTTTTACGGATGAGAAAGCTACCCGGCGGCTGGCGGATCATATTGAAATGCTGATGGACGTTGCTTACAACAACGGCCCTTTGACCCTGGATTTATCAAGGTCCGTTGACTCCATGCCGGCCCGGATTGTCCGAACGCTGGAAAAAGCCGGATTGTTACCGGCTACCAGGACGGCAGGCCGGAAGCGGTTAACTGAACACCTGGACGATTACAAACTTTGTTTGCAAGCCAAGGGCGACACTCTGGAATATGTTGCAACTACAGCACAGAGGATCAACCAGATATTTACCGGATGCAAGTTTACCACCTGGAGCGATATTTCAGCCAGCAGGGTACAACGTTATATTGCTGGATTGCGGGAAGGGGAAAACGGTATCAGTATCCAGAGCCACAATTACTACTTACAGGCCGTCAAGGGATTTTGCCGGTGGATGGTACAGGACCGGCGGGCGAGTGAATCCCCGCTTACCCACCTGAAGGGATTGAATGTCCGAACCGACCGGCGGCATGATAGGCGGGCGCTGGAACCCGATGAAATCCGGCGACTCCTGGAAGTTACCCGGCAGGAGCCGACCCGATGGAAAATGACCGGCCCGGAGCGGG
>JAKQBU010000044.1 GCA_029573975.1 Planctomycetota bacterium | reverse complement strand
CTCCCCAATAACAAGGGATCAAAGAGTTTTTGACGCTGGCGTCTTAATTATTGACAAACGCCAAAAAATAGGTTAGACTTATTGTCTGGTGATTATTAATTTGTTACTGCGTAAGCAGTTAGGTAAGTTTTGTTTTACTTGAGGTTGATAAAAGAATGAAAAAATTGCTTTCCTCCCGCGTTTGGCTACTAACGGTTGTTTTGCTTTCTGCCAGCCTGGCTCTGGTTTCCTGCAAAAAGGAGCAGCCGGGTGCTCCCCAACCCCCGGACGGTAAAACAACCACAACCGAACCAGTTGCCAACAATGCCCCGGCCCCAGCCGCGGAAGGGGATATGGCTCCCCTGCCCATCGAGCTGCCCCCGGCTATGTTCGTCGGCACGCCCCAGAATATCAAAGTGAATAATCTGGAAAAACCGCTCGGCAAGGCCCGGCCCCCGATGCTGGCCCCCAAAGGTGCCATCAATCTCGCCGCTGGCAAACCCATCACCAGTTCCGACGAAAACCCCATCATCGGTGAGCTGAGTTACATCACCGATGGCGACAAGGCCGGCTCCGACGGCAGCTACGTCGAGCTGGGACCGATGGTCCAGCATATCACCATTGACCTGGAAAAGGTCTGCGATATTTATGCCGTCCTGGTCTGGCATTATCACATGCAGGCCCGCGTCTATTTCGATGTCATCGTACAGGTTTCCAAAGACCCCGACTTCATCGAAGCGGCCACCATCTACAACAACGACGATGACAATTCCAGCGGCATGGGCGTCGGCAAAGACATGAATTACATCGAAACCTCCGAAGGCCGCCTCATCGATGCCAAAGGCGCGCAGGGCCGCTATGTCCGCCTCTATAGCAAAGGCAACAACGCCAACGAATATAACCATTACGTCGAAGTGGAAGTTTTCGGCAAGCCAGTCGAATGAAATCCAGTGATACCGGCCTGATTCTCATTCTGTCGGCAATCCTGCTGGCCCTGTGTCTGCGGCTGCCGGAATTGGAATTACGCCCGATGCATACCGATGAAGCCGTCCATGCTGTCAAGTTTGGGCGGCTTCTCGAATTTCATGAGTATATCTACGACTACAACGAATACCACGGCCCCACCCTCAACTACTTCAACCTCATCCCCGCCTGGCTGGCCGGCACGCAAAAAATTACCGAGGTCAACGAATTTCTCCTCCGCATCGTCCCCGTCTTCTTCGGGGTCCTGCTGATTGTACTCCATCTGTGGCTCATACCCGGCCTGGGCAGCCGCATCGTTGCCTTTAGTGCCGTCCTCCTTGCCGTTTCGCCCGCCTTCGTCTATTATAGCCGCTACTATATTCAGGAAATCCTCCTGGTCTGCTTCACCTGCGGCATCATCGCCGCCGGCTATCGCTACCTCCGCAGCCGCAAACTCTCCTGGATTCTGCTGACCGGCATGTTTATCGGTCTGGCCCATGCCACCAAGGAGACCTGCGTCATCGCCTTTGGCTCTATGATCCTTGCGCTCCTGCTGGTTTGCTTCACGAATAAAAAATCCTTCACCGCCGGCCGTCCGAAAATCAATATCCTCCACCTCTTTCTCATGCTAGCCGCCGCCGTTCTGGTATCCGCCGCGTTTTATTCCTCCTTCTTCACCCATATCCCCGGCGTGCTCGATTCCCTCCGCTTCTGGTCCACCTATCTGGACCGCGCCGGCCAGAACGACTTTCACATCCACCCCTGGTACTACTACTTCCAACTGCTTCTCTACAACCACGAATCCGGCCGCCTCCTCTGGACCGAAGGCCTCATCGTAGTTTTAGCTCTGATCGGATTGCTCGCCATTTTTACTCAACGCGGCAAAGCAATCCTATCGGTACAAACCTCCCTCAGCCTGCCCCTGCTCCGTTTCCTCGCCTTCTATACCCTCATCATGGCCATCCTCTACTCCGCCATTCCCTACAAAACCCCCTGGTGTATGCTGGGCTTCCTGCACGGCTTCATCCTGCTGGCGGCGGTGGCAATCGTGGTCCTGTTTACCATGCTCAAGGCAATCCCTTGGAAAATCATCTTCGGCATATTCTTACTGGCTGGCATCGTCCACTTAATCTGGCAGGGGTATCAGGCCGACTATAAATATCCCGCCGATACCGCCAATCCCTATGTCTATGGCCACACCTCACCCGATATCTACCCGATCGTCGATCACATCGAGGCTGTCGCCCAAATCGCACCGCAAGGCCGGGACATGAACATCGCGGTCATCTGTCCCGCCCACGACTATTGGCCCCTGCCCTGGTACCTCCGCTCCTTCTCCCGCGTCCGCTGGCTCGACCGGGTCACCGATCAAATCGCCGGCTGCGACCTGGTGATTGCCTCCCCCGCGCTGGAAGACGAACTCATCGAAAAACTCTATCAGCTCCCGCCCCCCGGCCAGAAAAATTTATATGTACCCCTTTTCGATACCTATCTGGAATTGCGCCCGGCGGTGGAACTCCGCGGCTATCTCACCAGCGACCTCCAGCAGCTTCTCAATGCCTCCCAGCAGAAGCCGGATACTACCCCATGACTGAATCCGAAACCAAAACTCAAATCCAGCTTCAGCCGCAGGCGGAAAACATCGCATCCCCTCTCCATCGTTTCCAGCACGAAGCCATGGCCACCACCTTCGAGATCATCATCGCCGACGAAACCGCTGACTATGCCCGCCAGTTCCCCCTGGAAGCCTTTCTGGAGCTGGACCGCCTCGAACAGAAACTCAACCGCTACGTCGAGAACAGCGACATCACCCGCATCAATCACCTCCTTCCCGGCCAGCCGCTGACCGTGTCCGAACAAACCTTCGAGGCCCTGGAAATCAGCGCCCGACTCTGCGCTGAGACCGGCGGCGCTTTCGATGTCACCGTCGGCCTGCTGATGAACTGCCTCCTGAACAAGGATAAAACCCCCCGGCCAAATATCCCCGCCGACGAACTGGATTACGCCCGCCGCCGCACCGGCATGAACCTCCTCCAGCTCAACAAAGGCAAATTCACCGTGCAGGTCCTCATCGACCACCTGCAAATCGACCTGGGCGGGATCGGTAAAGGTTTTGCCCTGGATCAACTCGCCGCCCTCCTGCATGACTGGAATATCCCCACGGCCCTGCTCCATTGCTACAGCACCGCCCTGGCCGTCGGCTGTCCTCGCGGCGCTGCCGGCTGGCCCGTCACCATCAGCCATCCCCGCAATCCCCAAAAACAACTGGCCCGCCTCCACCTCAAAGACCAGGCCTTCAGCGGCTCCGGCCTCCAGCAGGGCCAGCATATCCTCGACCCGCGCACCGCCCAGCCCGTCACCGGCCGCTTCGCCTCCTGGTCTTCCGCACCCGACGGCGCTACCGCCGATGCCCTCTCCACGGCCTTCCTGGTGATGGCCCCCGATGAAGTAAAAAAATACTGTGACCGCTACCCCGATTCTCTCGCCCTGGTCTTCCTCCCGCCCACCGAAATCGACAAAGAAAAAATCCTACCCTTCGGCCCCTGGAAAAACCAGTTATTGTAAGGCAACTTGTTGCCTGCGCGGATGGGTGGCACCTTTCTGCCGCAGGCAGAGAGGTGTAGTTATTGTAGGGTGGGTCTTGCCCCACCATTCGCCGCGATATCCTTCTTGATCCGCGACAGCTCCCCCAAAATCAGCCCGATATCCCGCGCCGGGGTAATACGGCTGTCCCGGTCACACGTCCATTCGATCGCAAACTCCGCGATCCGGTACCCCAGCTTCTTCGCCCGCAGAATCGTCTCCACATCAAACATAAACCCGTCCGTAATGCACTGCCCATAAATCGCCCGCCCCGCATCCCCGCGATAAATCTTGAACCCGCACTGCGTATCCTTCAATTCCGCCGGTATCTTCATAAACCGGTGCGCCACCCAGCGAAACGTCCGCGAGCAAACCTTCCGGTACCAGTTCTGCGGCCGGTCGATTTTCGTCTGCGACAAACGCCGCGACCCGTGCGCAACCTCGCATTGCCCGCTCCGGATCATCTCCAGCCCCCGCAGCGCATCCCGGTACGGCACGCACAGCCCGCTGTCGGCAAACATAATATACTCCCCCTTCGTCTGCTGCATCCCCATCCGCACCACGTACCCTTTCCCCCGATGCTCAAACGCGATCACCCGCAGTTCCACCCCGCCGGGCAGATGTTCCTTTTGCTCTTTCGCCGCCTCTATCGTCCCGTCCCGGCTGCCGTCGTCCGCCACAATGATCTCGCCTTGCCAGCCCTGCTCCGCCAGAAACGCGCCCGCCGCCGCAATATCGCGCCCGATCTTGTGGCTCTCGTTGAACGTCGGAATGACAATCGATAAATCCATAAGCGGCATTCTACCACATGTCCGGGTTTTCCTCAACGATATAAGATATAATTACTGCCCCAGTATTTCACTCACCGGCGGCGCGAAATACAGGCCGAAAGTCGCCAGCGTCGGGCAGATCCGGCTCCGCAAAATCCGCACCCGAACCTTCTGTGCCTTCACATCCGCGATGCAGAGTATCCGCTTATACCCGATGGTCGTCCCGCGGGCCGCTTCCACCCACTTCTGCCCGTCCCAGACCTCCACCACAAATTCCTCCACCCGCTGGCCGCGCTGCACAAATTCCTGCAGCACCACCCGGTTGAATGTCTTTTCCCCACCCAGGTCATACTCCAGCGTCGCCGCCTCCGTCCCATCGTCCGCCATCCAGTAAGTGCGATTATCCCCATCCACCGTATTTACCGCCGCATACGCCGCATTGCCGTCCCGCACCTGCGAAGCGGTTGCTTTCGCCCCACGTGCCAGGTCCGTCGCAAACGTCGCCCGCAGCACCTTGCCCATCTCCCGCAGCCGCTGGGCATCATTTTCATGAATCCGCCCGCGCCGGTCCGGCGGGATATTCAGCAGCAGCGGCCCGCCGCGCCCCACGGAACAGTAATAAATATCCAGCAGATTTTCCAGCGATTTCACTTTGTCATCTTCGTGGGTATGATAGAACCAGCCCGGCCGAATGGAAACGATATTCTCGCTGATCCACCAGTCGAACGGATAGTTATGCTGGGTGACCGCCTCGAACACGAACGGACGGCTGCCGAAGTCGGGGCGGTTGATATAGGCCAGTGCCGCGCCGATATTGCGCGGCTCGTAGAGCGAACCATCCGTCTGAATAAACCGCGGCACCGCCATCCACTCCGTCTCCCGTCCGTAGCCTCTTTCGTCTTTCGCGTAGCCATCATACGGACCCATGGCGATAGCCATCGGCTGAAGGGTGCGAATCGTTCCCACGAATCCTTCGATATCGTATATCTGCATCTTGCCGTTGGGCCCTTCGCCGCAGGCGCCATCGAACCAGACTTCGTGAACAGGCCCATAACCGGTCAGCAGTTCCCGCAACTGGTTCCGGTAGAATTCATTATATCGGGGCGAGTCGCCGTAGCAGCTTTCGTGCCGGTCCCAGGGCGAGAGGTAAATCCCAAACTTGATTCCCAGCTCCCAGCAGGCATCCGAGACT
>JAKQBU010000580.1 GCA_029573975.1 Planctomycetota bacterium | reverse complement strand
CCTGCAAATCCTTCTCCGTCAGCCCGTCATAAAAACGCAAACTCACTTCATGATAATCCAGGCAGGTGACGAAATCCGGCCGGATTCCCCGCGCCAGCAGCGGCTTTAGCGTCGTCTGCACCGCGATCACCACCACCCGCTCCCGAATCTCCTTCAAATACTCGATATTCCGCCCCAACGATGGCCCCGCCGAAACCACCACCGCCGGACAACCGCTAAACCGGTTTTTATGGATCCCAATCGATGGAGTCGTTACATACGCCCCCACATTCTTCAGCAGATTCTCGCAGGTCTTCAGGCTGTTGCCCATGATCGTCAGCAATTGCGTCCGCAGAAACGCCGCATATTCACTCACCATCGTATGAATCGCCGCATGATACTCCGTGTCCACCCGGTGCAGACTGTGCGTGAAAACCACTCCCATCATCATAAGGCTGGAATGGCACTTGAGCTTCTCGAAGATTTCCTCTCGGTTTGCCCGTGTCAAAAAAATCAGCCGGTCACTGGCCAGCATTTCCGAATAATCCGTGTATTCCAGCGCGGTCCGCAGCAGGGCGATATTCCGTTCGCTGACCAGAATAAACGCCTCCCCGTACAACCGCTCGAACAGCGCCTGGATATGATACCCCAGCCCAAAGCCATCCACAAAATAGCACATCGGAACCCGGCCGTTTTCGTCCGCTGCCATCTGCTGGCGGGCCAGTTCCTCCACCCCGTCCGCCCATTTTTCCGCCTCCCGCCGGGGATCATACCGGCTATGCAGAAAAACCGGCTCCCTCTTCACCCCCGCCAACTGGCAGGTCGGCAGCCCGCTGCGGCTGGCCTGGCACGGGATAAAATCCAGCTCGTCCACCTCATCCACCTGCTGGGCCAGAGAGGGCATATGATTCCATAAGGCCCGCATATTCGCGACATAGGCGGTTTGCGGCTCCACAATTTCCGGCAACTCGATCATCCGTGATTTTCCTGGCGGATTTTCATTTTTCCTTCTATCAAAACTTCATTACTCCCGCTATAATACCGGGTTATAATCTTTTAGCCTCTTAGGCCAAAAAGTTATCGGACAATACTTGAAAAATATCGTCATTCCAGACATAATTGCTTTAAAATTACTAACTTAGTTAAAACAGGGGTATGAACAATGAGCTACTATTTTTTTGACAATCCAACCTGGGGGATTGTGATCGCCATCCTGGTTGAATTCATCCTGATTCTGACCTGGATTTTCCTGCGCGAACGTACCAATCCCTTCACTCTCCTGGCCGGCCCGGTTATCGCCGGCCTCATTCTGCTGGGCGATTTCCTGGTCGAAACCAACCGGGAAAAGGTCGAAAAAACCGTTCGCCAGCTTGCCCTCTACGCCGAGCAGGAAAACGCCGAGGCCTTTCTGGCCCTGCTCAGCCAGGATATCCAGCTTCCCAACCGCATGGGCAAAGAACAGATTGCCCCCCGTGTTCGCGATTTCTTCGCCCGCCCCATCATTGCCAACAATCATATCTATCAGGTCCGGGTCCACCAGGTGGACGATCGGCAGGCCCAGGCCGAACTCCATGTCACCACCACCCTGGATGAGAACAGTCAATACCGCGTCTATGCCCCCATCCTAACCATGAAATGGAAGCTGGACTTTGTCCGCGAGCCTGATAATATCTACCGTTTGACCAATGCGGTGATGACCAGCCTGAACAATAGCTCCGGCGTCGATGTCTTTACGTATCAGTAAATCCGATACCGCCCGGCCCAGCCGATGGTCAGCAGAAAATAATGAAATGATACTTTGACAGTTGTACTATATGTTCTCAATTTTTCGCTCCCTGAAATCCCGCAATTACCGCTTGTACTTTATCGGCCAGAGCCTCTCCCTGACCGGCACCTGGATGCAGGGTGTGGCCATGGGCTGGCTGGTCTATCGCCTGACCGGTTCCCCCTGGATGCTGGGACTGGTGGCCTTTGCCAGCCAGATCCCCGGTTTTTTCCTGACGACGGTGGGGGGGGTACTGGCGGACCGGTATAACCGCCACCGTATCCTGATTCTAACCCAGTCTCTTTCCATGCTGCAGGCCACCCTCCTGGCGATTCTGGTTCTGACCGGCCGGGTGGAATTTTGGCATCTGATGGTTCTGGGTTTATTGATTGGGACTATTAACGCCTTTGATATGCCCACCCGGCACGCCTTTGTCGTGGAATTGCTCGACGACCGGCAGGATATCGGCAATGCCCTGGCCTTGAACTCTTCCATGATCAATGCCTCCCGCCTGATCGGCCCCTCCATCGCCGGCATTCTGATTGCCTCGGTGGGGGAGGGGATCTGTTTTCTTATTAATGCCGTCAGCTTCCTGGCCGTGATTTCTGCCTTGCTCCTGATGAAAATTGACCCCTTCATCAAGCCTTCCGATTCCGCTACGGCCTGGCAGCAGATGAAAACCGGCTTTTCCTATGTCTTTGGCTTTGCCCCCGTCAAATACCTGATTACCCTGCTGGCCTTTGTCGGCCTGGTCGGGATGCCCTATGGTACCCTGCTGCCGATCTTCGCCAAGGATATCCTGCACGGCAGTTCCCGCACCCTGGGATTCCTCATGGGCGCCACCGGCATCGGCGCCCTGGCGGGTGTGGTTTTCCTCGCCCGCCGCAAGACCGTACTGGGCCTGGGTAAGATTATTGTCATGGCCTCCCTCGTTTTCGGCCTCGGCCTGATGGGACTGGCCTTATCGACCGTCTTCTGGCTTTCTCTGGCTTTTATGCTCCTGATCGGTTTCGGCATGATGGTCCAGTGGGTTTCCTGCAACACCATTTTGCAGACCATGGTGGAGGATGATATGCGCGGCCGCGTCATGAGCTTTTACGTCTTGTCCTTTCTGGGCGTCACGCCGCCGGGCAATCTGTTGGCCGGCGCTGCCGCCGGCTGGATCGGGGCTGACTATACCCTCTTGATCAGCGGTCTTTTATGTGTAGCGGCCGCTTTCTTCTTCGCCCGCAAACTCCCCGCCATGCGCCAAATGGTTCGTCCCATCTACCTCCGCAAAGGCATCCTTACTGAAGTGTCGAAAGCATAAGGTTTTATAAAATTCCCAATCTGCCGTGATTTTGGGTATTTTGTCTTAATGGGATTGACAGATCCGGTATCTGGTTGTACCATTAACACAAGTTCCGATGATGTCTATTGGGGAACCTGGACCTTGGAAAAAGGATTCGATGGTAATAAAATCTTTTCCCAAGTGTGGAGATATTCATGTTAACCAAAATGAAAATTCGTAATTTTAAACGGTTCGATGAAGCGGACATTGATTTGGGCAAAACCGTTATTTTTGTAGGACCGAATAACTCCGGCAAGACAACCGCTCTCCAGGCCCTAGCCCTTTGGGACATTGGTCTTCGTAGCTGGAATGCCAAACGCGAAGGAAAATCATCTCCGGAAAAACGACCGGGTGTGACCATTAACCGCAGGGATTTGATTGCCATTCCGGTCACCGCTTCCAGCTTATTATGGTGGGGCCTTCACGTCCGAAAGACAAAAACCAATGGAAACGAACCTGGAACTCAAAATATCCGCATTGCTATTCAAGTATCCGGTATTAATAACGGGAAAATGTGGGACTGCGGCCTGGAATTCGATTTCAGTAATGAGGAATCATTTGTTTGTCGTCCTTTACGAATGCCCGAATATGCCGATAGCCCGGTAAATAAGTCTAAATTTACTGGTATTCCTCCCGAGGTGCCGGATATTAAAATTGCCTATCTTCCCCCCATGTCCGGTTTGACGGCGGAAGAACCCCTGCTCCAGCCAGGCCGGATCAATGTTCTGATGGGACAGGGGCAAACAGCGCAGGTTTTGCGAAATCTCTGCTACCAGATTTATGAGAAGGATCCCGAAGGTTCTGACTGGCAAAGTATGGCGGAGCAGATAGACAAATTATACGGGGTAAAACTCCTGCCGCCTCAGTTTATCGCCGAACGCGGTGAAATTATCATGGAATATAAAGAACATGGTACAAAACTGGACCTGTCGAATTCAGGTCGTGGTTTGCAGCAAACCCTTCTTTTGTTGGCGCATTTATACGCCAATCCCGGTGCTGTTTTGCTTTTGGATGAGCCGGATGCCCATCTGGAAATTCTCCGCCAGCGGGAAATTCTTCGGGTGATAACGGATATCGCCGATGAAAAAGGATCGCAGATTATCGCCGCTACTCATTCCGAAGTCCTTCTTAACGAAACCGCCACACGGGGTACGGTTGTGGCTTTTGTCGGTAAACCTCATACAATCAATGACCGTGGCTCGCAACTGCTGAAATCCCTCACCGATATCGGCTGGGATCAATACTATCAGGCGGAGCAGAATGGATGGGTGCTTTATCTGGAAAGCGCTTCGGATCTGGAGATTCTTCGTGTCTTTGCGAAGACTCTCGGCCATGAAGCGGAACAATTTTTGGCAAGGCCTTTTGTTCACTATATTCATACGAACCTCCCTGGCAGATGCCGAGATCACTTTTATGGATTACGTGAGGCCAAACAAGATTTGGTTGGTGTGGCGTTGTTCGACCGCGTGGAACAGGAACTTCAATCGGACGACAAACTTTGTATCATGATGTGGAACAAGAGAGAAATTGAAAATTATTTTTCAACAGAAGAAGTATTGCTTTCCTATGCCCGTTACGATCTCAAAAAGGATGATTTGTTTGACCAAATGGATGCTGATCGGCGTGAAAAGGCAATGCGATCAGCCATTGACGAGGTTGTTAAATCATTAAATACTTTGGGAAAACCTGATCCCTGGTCGAGCGATATCAAGGCCAGTGATGATTTTCTGGATCCAACTTTCAAAAATTATTTTAAAAAACTGGATTCACCTATTCTTTTGCGAAAAACTAACTATTACACTCTGGCGAATCTGGTACCGAAAGACAAACTCGATGCCGAAATAACGGATAAGCTCAATCAGATTGTTACGGTAGCCAAAAGATCCCATACACCGGAATAGAATACTAAAACCGCCATCCCGGCTGCTTAGATTTCCACTTCTACCGTCGGCACTTCCGGGACCTGCGGCAGCGGCGGCGGGGCCGCTTCAATCACCCGCATACTCTTCCATTTCCCCTTCAAAAACCGGACAAAAAACACCACGGACAGCAGGCAAACATATGCCGTCGCAAAGGCCCAGGCGACATACAGCCCCCAGCCGTACCGGACCGCCAGATACACGGGGACCACCAGCACCGTCCAGCTCAGCACCACCGGCACCATCATCACAAATCGGGTATCGCCGGCCCCCTTGAGCGTGGCGGCAAAAATAATATTGCCGGTATCAAACAGGCAGTAAAACGCCACAAAGCAGAGCAGTTTTACCGCAATCGGGTGGGCCGCGGCGAATTCCGCCGGATTGCTCTTGATCTTAAATGGATATAAAAACAGGTCGGGGATCAGCCAATACCCCAGCGCAATTAAAACCATATAACCGAAGGTCATGTAAAACGCGCTCCAGGTGTAGCGGCTGGCCATCGCTGCGTTGTTGCGCCCCAGCGACTGCCCCACCAGCGTCTCCACGGCAATCCCGAATCCGATCATCGGCATAAAGGACAGCATATTAATCTGAAAGGTCATCGTGCTGGCCGTCAGGGATAACGTGTCAATCCGGCCGACCAAAGCGATAAAAAGCGTAAACGCCAGCACATCCAAAGTGAATTGTACGCCCGTCGGCAGCCCGAACCGCATCAGGCGTTTGAACAGATCCCAGTCCACCCGGGCGCCCCCCAGCGTCTGGTATTCCCGCCGGTTGCCCTTTCGCAAAAACAATCCCAGATAGAGTACCGCGGTGGATATCCCGGCTATATTCGTTGCCCAGGCAGCTCCCGCAATCCCCCATTCGGGGAATCCGAACTTCCCGAAAATCAGGGCGTAATCCAGCACCACATTAATCAGCGTGCCCATGGCATTGATGTAAAAAACCGGCCAGGTCTTGCCCCGCCCTGAATAAAAACACGATATCGTCGAACTGACGAGAACCGGAATGCCGCCCAGGCACAAAATCCGGAAATACGTCACTTCATGCTGGCGCACCGCCGGATCATGGCCAAAGGCGTCAAATAACATGGACGCCGCCGGTATCAGCAGGAACAGCAGCAGCCCGGCAAAAATCGAAAAATAAATCCCCTGCCACACCGCCGGGCCGATCCGCCGGGGGCGGCCGGCGCCCAGATACTGGGCCACGAAGGCGTTCACATAGGTGGCCGTTCCCATAAAGAAACTGATAAAAGTAAAGCAGGTGATCCCTGCCGGCATCGCCGCCGACATCTGGTCGCTCGAATGCCAGTACAAAAACATCCGGTCCGTGAACATCTGGACCGTATGGGCGCTGGTGCTCAAAATCAGCGGAAACGCAATCCGCAGCACCTCCGCGCTGCCGCCCCTACCCTGCCATCGTTTTGCCATTCTTTCCAACATCTCAGGAATACTAACAAAAAGTATATTTCCCGCAATGAATTTATGACTCGAATGGGTATAATCCAGCCGATTTTTTGCATGACAAAAGATCATTTTGCCGCTAAAATTAAGAGGTCCCGGGTTCCGGGTCGAAAATAGAGCATTGCCGAGAAAATCACGATGCAAAAACTTTCCATTGTCATTCCGGTTTACAACGAGGAAAAAACCCTGGCCGCCTGCGTCCGGCGGGTCCTGGCCGTCGATCTGCCCCTGGAAAAGGAATTGATCCTGATCAATGACGCCAGCACCGACCGCACCCCACAGGAAATCGAAAAAATCCGCACCGAATATCAGACTGCGGTTCCGATCAAGATCATCGAACATACTCGGAATATGGGCAAGGGAGCGGCTCTCCGTTCCGGTTTTGCCGAGGCGACAGGCAATATCTTTTTAATTCAGGACGCCGACCTGGAATACGACCCCCGCGATTATCCCCGCCTGCTCAAACCCATCCTGGACGGCCGGGCCGATGTGGTCTATGGTTCCCGCTTCATCGGTTCCGAAGAGAAACGGGTTCTCTTCTATTGGCACTATGTAGGCAACAAGATCCTGACCATGCTGAGCAATATGTGCACCAATCTCAATCTCACGGACATGGAAACCTGCTACAAGGTATTCCGGGCGGAAGTGCTCCGGTCGTTCACTATCAAAAGCAACCGCTTCGGCGTCGAGCCGGAACTGACCGCCAAGATCGCCAAACGCAAATTCCGTGTGTACGAAGTGGGCATCTCCTACAGCGGCCGCGATTATTCCGAAGGCAAAAAAATCACCTGGAAGGACGGTCTCAAGGCCCTCTTTACCATCCTTCGCTTCCGCCTCCGGGACTGAATTTCGGCCAGGGCCTCTTATCGAAATCCTCTTTCGCCGGGGAGCAATAAAAAAGGCAGAGTCCGAAAACTCTGCCTTGCCGTTCGAGGACCATTTCTCTGGGGTCCGGTCTATTGCCCCGCAGCAGGTACGGTTTCGGGGATTGCCGTTGCGACCGGTGTTGTCGGCCCGGTACTGATGCGGATCTGGCCGGCCGGCACAATATAAATCTCCACCCGCCGATTCTTCGGATTGCCGCCTTTATTGGGGGCATTCGCTTCCAGCGGCCGGAACTCCCCGAATCCCATCACCGCCTGGCGGGTTTCCGACAGCCCCACCTGGGCCAGAATCTTTTCCACCGCAATCGCCCGATGCGCCGACAGATGCCAGTTGGTCGGATGTTTGGCCCGTGTCTCCGGTTTCAGAATCGGCAAATCATCCGTATGCCCGACGATTAAAATATCAAAGCCTTCGGCCGCCGGCGTATTCATAATGCCGCTAAGCTTTTCCAACTGCCCCTGGGCGTCCGCCTGCACCGTATCTTCTCCCTTGTTGAACAGCAGATCGCTCTTGAAGCGGACGATTCCCGTCTTCTCGTCATACGTAACCAGATCCGAGTCCTTGGCCCAGTCCGCCAGGGCGTTGCTCAGCTCCGGCGGCAGTGCCGTCTGGCCCAGTTGTGCGGTGAGCTGATCGATCAGCGCATTTTTCTCCGCCAGCGTCCTTTGCAGTGCGTCCATCTGCTCCTGCCAGTACCCGCCCTTCTTCGATACCAGTTCCAGCTCCTGCTGGCATTGTTCCAGCCGCTTCCGCTCTTCCTCCTGAGCCGCCAGCAGCGCTTCAATCCGTTCCTGCGCCAGGGCATTCCGCCGAACACAGCGATCCAGCTCCGCTTTCGAGGCGCACCCGCCGGAAAGAGCCATCGCGGAAAAACCAAAGAAAAGTACTCCCAGACAAACCACCGATTTCATACAAAATGCTCCTTTCGCGTGTACGGCGTTCACACCGTTATCAGACTTTCAAAACATAGGGTCTCCAAACCCTGCGTTTTTGTATTCAGGGTAACTGTTTTATTTGGTTTTGACCTTGGCAGGTTTGGGGGGCTTGGTCGCCAGAAAATTTCCTATCAGGCAAATAAGAATGGCCGCCACCGCCGCGCCGCCGGTCACATACCAGATATAAGGGACGATCCCTTCCAGCAGTTGGGGGCGAACCTCCTGGGTCCCCGATGCCACGAGCAAGCCCAGCAGGATCAGCACCAGAAACGGCACGATCATCATGATCCCGTAGGGTCCGCTGGTCGGGTCATATACTTCCACCATCTTGACGTATTCCTGCTGGACCGGCGATGGGGTTTCCATCGACGAATAACTGCCCACCTCCGGCATGACCGGCACATCGCTGGGCAGTTGGGTTTCAATCGCGCCTTCTTCCTTGCCGGGATAAATCTCTTCCAGCAGTTCCGCGCCCAGGCTGGTATCATCCGCTTCCCGCGTCAGATCCAGCAGCCCGCTGCCGCTGCTGCCGCTGTCCAGACTGACCTGGTCATCGAATTCCGGTGCGATCTGGGTTTGCCCCATCGGATCCACCGACTCCAGAATGCTGCTGGAATCTTCCAGAGCATTTACCCCGTAGCTGGTAATGACCGTATCATCCTTACTGGCGGCCGCCTCGCCGGTGTCATCCAGGCCGATCTGGTCCGATGAGTCACTGGCGGATAATCCCAGTTGACTGCCCGTATCGCCGCTGGGGGCCAGACCCAGTTGGCTGCCTGTATCACTGGCCGACAGGCCGACCTGGCTGCCGGTATCGCTGGGGGCCAGACCGATCTCCCCGGAGTCGCCCCCCAGCTCCGAAACCAGATTATCCACCTCATCCACTTTGTACATAATCTTGTTGCCGTCACGGAACTCGCGCAATTTCCCGTCCGCCACGATCTTTTTGATCTCGTCGGTGCTTCGTCCTAATTTTGCCTGGACTTCTTCCTGACTGTAAAACATCTTTGCCATAGACTACAGTCCCTTTCCTTGTATGGCCGCATTACACGGTATGTACCATAAAAAACTTCAACATTATATTATAAGCCAATCAGGCAGTATTCGTCAAAACAATTGATCTTCGCTTTTCCAACTCCGTATCGCCTTTTATTCTGCCGGCGCTCCCCCTGCCTTTGCCGCCAGCAGAAAAAACCAGCTCCCATTGGCCCGCTTCTTTCGGCATGGTTTGTAAATTATTTTACTTCAATATCTTACGTTAAACAAGATTCTCCCCCTATTATACCCGGCCAACCCCGCCTTGCAAGAAGAAATAATCAAAATACCCCGTTAACCCGCATTTCTCACGGGGTTTTGACGAAAATATTGATAACTCCAATGATTCAGTGCGTCTTATGTGCTATTTTGGGAATCGTCAACCTCGACCGTCTGTTTTCTGCGCGAATTTTTGTCCGCCTTCGAGGCCGCAGGAGCTATCTTCCGCAGGCATATAAGTATATATGTTGAGGACAGATAGCGACGAGAACGAAGAAGGCGGGCAAAAAGGCCGCTGAAAATCGAAAGTCCGTGAGAAATGCGGGTTAATACCGGTATTTCCGCAGTTCCGCCTCCGAAAATCCCAGATAATGGCCCAGCTCATGCACCACCGTCTTGCGGATTTGCTCCGCCACCTGCTTGACGCTGCGGCAGCATTTCAGGATGTTTTGGCGGTATAAAAATATCTGATTCGGGCTGTGTAAGCCCATGGTCTCGACCGATTGCCGGTTCAGCGGCACCCCCCGAAACAGTCCCAGCAGCACCTCCGATTTTTTTAGTCCCATTTCCTCGCATACCGTCTCATCCGGCACATCCTCCACAATGACCGGCACCTCCTCAATATAGTTTCGGAAAGACTCCTCCAGCGAGTCGATCGCCTGGCACACATACCGGTCAAATTCCGCGTTGGATAACCACATACTCCCCCATTTTATCTGCCGCCCCTTCTCCCTGCCAGAAAATTCAGCCGCTGCCCTTTCGGCCATCCTCTCTGGGCGGGCCGGCTCCTGGTTGACGGAATCCCCAAAAGTCGATATGGTCATCCTATAAATAGACGGAACCGTCAAAAGTCGATTCTGACCTCCAAAAACGGCTCTGGCTCCCCAATGACAAGGGGTCCAAGAGTTTTTGACGCTGGCATTATAACTGGAAGAAAACGATGGATATACTCTTTGATCTAACAGGAAAGGTAATCGTCATCACCGGCGGCGGTGGCGTATTGGGCAGCGCGGTAGCCGCCGACCTGGCCCGGGCCGGGGCGAAGGTGGTCCTGCTGGGCCGGCGGGAAGAACCCTTGGTACGGGTGGCTAGCCGGATTGCGGCGGAGGGGGGGGCGGCCCTGCCGCTTTCCTGTAATGTTCTGGAGCGGCAGGAATTACAGAAGGCACGGGACCGGATTGTGGCCCAGTGGGGTCCGGCGGATATCCTGATTAACGGCGCCGACGGCAATAACAAAGCGGCGACGACTTCCGCGGAATTGCCGGTATTCGATATCCCGGTGGAGGCGATTCGCCAGGTTATGGATTTGAATCTGATCGGCGCGATTCTGCCGACACAGATTTTTGCCCGGGATATGGCTAGCCGGGGCAGCGGCGTAATTTTGAACGTTTCCAGCATGAATGCCTTCCGCCCGCTGACGAAAGTCCCGGTTTATTCCGCCGCCAAGGCCGCCGTGTCGAATTTCACGCAATGGCTGGCGGTGCATGTCTGCCAGACCTGCTCCCCCCGGATTCGGGTCAATGCCATCGCCCCGGGTTTCTTTCTGACGGAACAAAACCGGTTTCTGCTGACCGATGAGAAAACCGGCGACCTGACCCCGCGCGGCCGCTCGATCATCGACCATACCCCGATGGCCCGTTTCGGCGCTCCGGAGGATTTGCTGGGCACGGTCCGCTGGCTGATCAGCGACGCCGCCCAATTTGTAACCGGGATTGTCGTACCCGTCGATGGCGGCTTTTCCGCCTTCGGAGGCGTCTGAGTATTTCGCAGGCCGGGAACAGTTGTATGACGGAACCGCCAAAAGTCGATATTGTCATCCAAAAACGGCTCTGGCTCCCCAATAACATGGGGTCCAAGAGCTTTTGACGCTGGCGTCTTGTATAGCGGCCCGCGGGCCGATATAATCAGGAGATCATGATGACACATACGGATGCGGCAAAACCACTGAAGGACTACCGGCCCCAGCATGATTTTTTCGTGGGCATCGATTCCGACGGCTGTGTCTTTGATACGATGGAGATCAAGCAAAAGGAGTGTTTCATACCCAATATTGTGAAACACTGGAACCTGCAGGCAGTGAGCAAATACGTCCGGGAAACGGCGGAGTTTGTCAACCTCTATAGCCAGTTGCGCGGCATCAATCGCTGGCCGGCCCTGACGATGGTTTTCGACCTGCTGGCGGAACGACCGGAAGTCCGCAAACGCCAGGTGGAAATCCCGGCGGCGCAGTCCCTGCGGGACTGGATGCAAAGGGAGACCAAACTGGGCAATCCCGCCTTAAAAGCGGAAGTAGCCAAAACCGGCGATCCGGTCCTGGCCCAGGCCCTCCGCTGGAGTGAGGCGGTCAATGCCTCCGTCGCCGATATCGCCAAAAATATCCCGCCATTTCCTTATGTGCGGGAGAGCCTCGAACAGCTTCGCTCGCGGGCGGATGTCTTTGTCGTTTCGCAAACCCCGACGGAAGCCCTGATCCGGGAGTGGCAGGAGCACCGGATGGATGGATATGCCGAGTGTATTGCCGGCCAGGAGCTGGGGACCAAGACCGAACATATCCGCTATGCCGCTGGCGGCAAATATCAGCCGGCCCGGATGCTGATGATCGGCGACGCCCCCGGTGACCTGAAGGCGGCCCGGGCCAATCAGGCCCTGTTCTATCCGATTATTCCGGGCCGGGAGGAGCAATCCTGGCAGCGGTTTTTTGAGGAGGCGATGGATCGGTTTTTCGCCGGCCGCTACGCCGGCGGTTATGAGGAAGAATTGATTGCCGAGTTTGATCGGCATTTGCCCGCGGTGCCGCCGTGGAAAAAATAAACCAGCAATAAAGGTTTCAATTATGTGGTTTTACCAGGAAGGTTGTTTGATCGACGAAGCCGCCCAGCAGGCGATGATCGACCGCATGGTTGCCGAGGTCCGAACACGGATCGGTCGTCCCATTAAGAAAGCCCTGATTCTGCCGCCGGATCTGACGCGGTATCATTCGGGTTCCGGTATGCTGACGAATTATTTGTACCATGCCTTGGGGGAGGGCTGCCAGGTGGATGTAATCCCCACCCTGGGCCAGCATATCCCCCATACCCCGGCGGAAAACCAGTGGATGTTCGGCGATATCCCGAACGAGCAAATCCATGTCCATGACTGGCAGAATTCCTGTGAGGTGCTGGGCGAGGTCAGCAGGGAATTTGTCCACTACGCCACCGGCGGCAAGGTCGATTGGGCCATTCCCGTCGTGATCAACCGGGCGGTGCGGCAGGGAGGGTATGATTTTGTGTTCAATATCGGCCAGGTCGTGCCGCATGAAGTGCTGGGCTTTTCCAACCATAACAAAAATTACTTCATCGGCCTGGGAGGCCGGCCGATGATCTGTGCCTCCCATCTGGCGGCGGCTACCTATGGCATCGAAAATAATCTCGGCCAGATGATTACCCCCTTGCGCGGCTGCTACAATGTAGCGGAGCGGGATTTCCTGGGGCAGGTGGCCGATGTCTATGTGCAGCTTGTCAAGACCCCCCAGCCCGGCGGCCATCTGGCGGTGACCGGGTTTTATATCGGGGATGGTATCGAGCCGTATATTTGTGCCGCCCGCCGCGCCCGCGAACATACCATCCGGCTTTTCGACAAGCCGCTGGCCAAGGTGGTCTGCCATATGGACGAGAGGGAGTTCAAGAGCACCTGGGTCAGCAACAAGGCCGTCTATCGCAACCGCATGGCGGTGGCGGACGGGGGCGAGCTGATTGTCATTGCCCCCGGCGTCGAGCGGTTCGGCGAGCAGAAGGTGGTCGATGGCATTATTCGCAAGTATGGGTACAAGGGCACTCCCAACGCCCTCCAGGCCTATCGAACCGATCCGGTGGTGAACGGGCTGGGTGTCGCCGCCGCCCACCTGATTCACGGTTCCTCCGAAGGTCGTTTTACGATTACCTATGCCCCCGGCAAGCTTAGCCGGCAGGAGGTCGAGCAGGTCGGCTACCGCTATCTGGACCCCCACGCGGCCCTGGAATTGTACAACCCGACCAAACTCCAGGACGGCTTCAATACCGTCCATAGGCAGGAAATATTCTATATCAGTTCCCCCGGCTCCGGCCTCTGGGCCGCCAAAGAAAAATATATCCGGGCGCTGCGGCTGAATCTGCATTTCGCCGAAACCATGTGCCGGAAAGAACCGGACGAACCCATCTGGCGGCAGTTGGAGCTGTGGGACCGCGAGGATTTGGCAAAATATACCGGCTGATCGGCTGGTTTTTAATTGAAAAGGAGATGATTGCCGATGAAAAAAGCGCATATCGGGCTGTGGGGCCTGGCCGTGATGGGCGAGAACCTGGTCCTGAACATGGAGAGCAAGGGCTTTTCGGTCGCGGTGTACAACCGCACGGCGGAAAAGACCGCCCGCTTTGCCAGTGGCCGGGCCAAAGATAAAAATATTATCCCCGCCTACGAGGTGAAGGATTTTATTGCCTCTCTGGAAAGGCCCCGCAAGGTCATGATCATGGTCAAGGCCGGCCGGCCCGTCGATGAGGTGATCGGCCAGCTCCTGCCCTTCCTGGAAAAGGGTGACATAATTATCGACGGCGGCAACAGCCACTTCCCCGATACCATCCGCCGCACCCGGCAGGTCGAGGAGAAGGGACTGCTGTATATCGGCACCGGCGTCTCCGGCGGCGAAGAAGGCGCCTTGCTCGGCCCATCCATCATGCCCGGCGGTTCCCCGGCGGCCTGGCCGGCGGTCAAGCCCATCTTCCAGAAGATTGCCGCCCATACCCCCGACAGCCAGCCCTGCTGCGACTGGGTGGGCGAGAACGGCGCCGGCCATTTCGTCAAGATGGTCCACAACGGCATCGAATACGGCGATATGCAGATGATCTGCGAAACCTATCAGATGATGCAGGAGGGACTGGGCCTGACCAATCCGCAGATGCACCAGGCCTTCGCCGACTGGAACCGCGGCCCGCTGGATTCCTACCTGATCGAGATTACCCGCGACATCCTGGCCTATCAGGATGAACAGGGCCGGGCGGTGATTGACCTCATTCTCGATACCGCCGGCCAGAAAGGCACCGGCAAATGGACCGCCATCGCCGCCCTGGACCTGGGCCAGCCGCTGACACTGATTGGTGAGGCGGTGTTCGCCCGCTGCCTTTCCGCCCTCAAGGAGGAGCGGGTCCGCGCCTCGAAAATTCTCACCGGTCCCGGCGCCCGCTTTAAAGGTGACACCCAATCGTTTGTGGACGATTTGCAGCAGGCCCTCTACGCCGCCAAGATTGTTAGCTATGCCCAGGGTTACCAGCTTATGCGGGCCGCCGCCCGGGAATACGGCTGGAACCTCAACTACGGCGGCATCGCCCTGATGTGGCGGGGCGGCTGTATCATTCGCTCGGTTTTTCTCGGTAAAATCAAAGAGGCCTTCGACCAGAACCCAGCCCTGGAGAACCTGCTGCTCGATCCGTTTTTCCGCGGCGCCGTTGAAACCGCCCAGCCCGCCTGGCGACGGGTGGTGATGACGGCGGTGGAACTGGGCATCCCCCTGCCCGCCATCAGTGCGGCGCTGGCATTCTATGACGGTTACCGCCACCAGCGCCTGCCCGCCAACCTGCTCCAGGCCCAGCGGGATTACTTCGGCGCCCACACCTACGAACGGGTGGACCGGCCGCGCGGCGAATTTTTCCATACCAACTGGACCGGCAGAGGCGGCGACACCTCCGCCTCAACCTATACGGTGTAACCATGAGCTTCATAACGGATGATTTTCTGCTGCCCAACCGGACCGCGCAGGCCCTCTATCAGACCTATGCCGCCCCCCAGCCGATCTACGATTATCACTGCCACCTGTCCCCCCGCCAGATTGCCGAAGATACCCGCTTCGAGAATCTTACGCAGATCTGGCTGAACGAGGACCATTACAAGTGGCGGGCCATGCGCGCCAACGGCATCGACGAACGCTTCTGCACCGGGGCCGCCGGTGATTATGAAAAGTTTGAACAATGGGCCGCTACGGTTCCCTATGCCATGCGCAATCCCCTGTATCACTGGACTCACCTGGAACTAAAACGCTATTTCGGCATCCGCGAACTCCTGAACCCCGCCTCCGCCCGCAAAATCTACGATACCTGCGGGGAAATGCTCCGCAGTCCGCAATTCAGCGCCCGCCACCTGCTCCGCCGCCTGAAGGTCCGCGTGGTCTGCACTACCGACGACCCGCTGGATTCGCTGGAGCATCACCGGAAAATCCGTGCGGACGATTTCGAAGTCGCCGTCTTTCCCACCTGGCGGCCGGACCAGGCCCTGGCGGTTGAAAATCTGCCGGCCCTGAACGATTGGCTGGACCGGCTGGCAGCCCTCACCGGGCTCGAAATCCGGACCTTTCAAACCTGTCTCGAGGCCCTCCGCCGGCGCCATGATTTCTTCCATGCCCAGGGCTGCCGCCTCAGCGACCACAGCCTCGATACCGCCTACGCCGTCGATTATACCCACAAAGAAATTTCCGCCATTTTCGACAAAATCCGCACCGGCCGCGAATTATACCTCGGTGAGCAGATGCAGTTCAAATCCGCCCTCCTGCTGGAGCTGGCCCGCATGGATTTTGAAAAAGGCTGGGTCCAGCAGTTCCACCTCGGCCCCCTGCGGAACAACCATTCCCGCATGTTCCAACTGGCCGGGCCGGACACCGGCTTTGATTCCTTCGGCGATTCGGAGCTTGCCCGTCCCCTGGCCCGCTTCCTCGACCGCCTGGCCGCCGCCGGCCAACTGGCCCAAACCATCCTCTACAACCTCAACCCCGCCGCCAGCGAACTGATCGCCGCCATGCTCGGCAATTTCCAGGACGGCTCCTGCCCCGGCAAAATGCAATACGGCCCGGCCTGGTGGTTCCAGGACCGCAAAGACGGCATCGAACGCCACCTCCATATCCTCTCCGCCTACGGCCTGCTCAGCCGCTTCGTCGGCATGGTCACCGACTCTCGCAGCTTCCTCTCCTACCCCCGGCACGAATATTTCCGCCGCATCCTCTGCGGCCTGCTCGGCTCGGAAATGGAAAACGGCCAGCTCCCCAACGATCTGGAGTGGATCGGCGAAATGGTCCGGAATATCTGCTATTACAATGCGGAAAAATATTTCCCTCTTACCCTGAAGGAATAAAAAAATGAAACCTGCCATGCGCTTCGCAATCTCTTCCGTTCTTGGTCTTTCCGTACTACTGACCGGCTGCCAGCCATCTACCCGCCCGGCGTCCCCGGCCCCAATGTACCCCGCCGAACCAACCCAGCCGCCCCAGCTCTGCCAGGGCGATTTCCAGACCGAGGCCCAGGCCGTCGAGCAACTGGCCCGCTTCGCCCAGACCTATTCCACCGCCGCCGAATGGCAAGCCCGCGCCCAAACCATCCGCCAGGGCATCCTCCGCGGCGCCGGCCTGATCCCCCTGCCCAAAAAGACCCCCTTAAACCCGATCATCCATTCCCGGCGCACCTTCGACGGCTATTCGGTCGAAAATGTCGCCTTCGAAAGCAGCCCCGGCTTCTTCGTCACCGGCAATCTCTACCGGCCCGTTGGCTTGCAAGTCCCTTTCGCCGGCATCCTCTGCCCGCACGGCCACTGGGGCCAGCCCGGCGACATCGGCCGCTTCCGAGCCGATATGCAGTACCGCTGCGCCAATTTCGCCCGCATGGGTGCGGTGGTCTTTGCTTATGACATGATCGGCTACGGCGAATCCGAAATCGCCGGCTGGGAACATCATACCCCCAATACCGTTGCCAACCTTCTCCAGCTCCAGTGCTGGAACAGCATCCGGTCGCTGGATTTTCTGCTCTCCCAGCCGGATGTGGACCCCCGGCGCATCGCCGTCACCGGTGCCTCCGGCGGCGGGACCCAGTCCTTCCTGCTGGCCGCCCTCGATGATCGCATCGCCGTCTCCGTCCCGGTGGTAATGGTCTCGGCCCATTTCTTCGGCGGCTGCAATTGCGAAAGCGGCATGCCCATCCACAAGAGCCAAACCCACGAAACCAACAACGCCGAGATCGCCGCCCTCATCGCCCCCAGGCCCCTGCTGCTGATCTCCGACGGCCAGGACTGGACCCGCAACAATCCAACGGTGGAATATCCCTACATCCGCCGCATCTACAGCCTCTGCGGTGCCCCCGATAACGTCGCCTGCCTCCATCTGGCCGCCGAAGGCCATGATTACGGCCCCTCCAAACGCCGCGGCGCCTACGTCTTCCTGGCCCGCCATCTGGGCCTGAACCTGGCCCATATCATGTCTCTGCAGGGCACCATCGACGAAAGTGCGGTCACCCTCCAGCCAGAGCCGGACCTCTACGCCTTCGACGCCGCCCACCCCATCCCCGTCTCCGCCGTCAAACCCAACACCCCCGTCACCTTGCCCCGCTAACCCGCAAGGAGTACGGATTACGCTGTACCTGCCTTTTTTCCCCCGTACCGCCGGCCTCTAGCCGTCACTTCCTTTTATACCATGTCCTTACCTTGCATCCCATTTTCCTCTTGACTGGCCGCCCCTGCCATTATACTCTGGCTTCTGTACAGGCGGCCAAATATTCGCACCAACAGGGACCTCATTCTGCCGCCCGGAATGCCATAAAACGTGTGTCGGTGGCGATTTGGCATCGACTGTAATTCAATTGC
>JAKQBU010000019.1 GCA_029573975.1 Planctomycetota bacterium | reverse complement strand
AAAGTGGAAGCCAGTTACGACCCAGCGACACAAACTTTGCAGATTCGACATGCCATGAAGCAGGCAGCAGACCCGGCGGATTTGACGGTTACCATATGGCCGGAGCGGACGGGGCTGCGAATCCGGTGCGAATGCCCGCAGCGGATCACGGATCTGGCATTGGGGCAGGCCGATCAGAAGGCAGCGCGGGTGTACTACGGGCACGGATACTGCATTGAGGAGCCGGGGGCTTTTCAGGCCGGCTACGGCGGGCATACGCTTTCGACCAGCCATGTGGGATTCGATTTTGTCGGCGGTCTGTCCATCCTGACGGCGTGTGACAATCCGCCGGACTATCTGGAGGTTAATCCGGAGGCAAAAACCTACACCCTGCATACCCACATGAACGCGACCCTGACCATCGTACCCGGTGAAACAAATGCGTTTGACTGTGCGTTCAAGTACCGGGATATCGATCCGCGGCAGGCCTCGCCGGGTTTTGCGAATAAGGCGGGCCGGTTTGTATTCGATATCTGGGGCGGACGATATGCCGATCATGCGGACTTGATGAAAAACATGATCGCGTATGGCTTGACGGATTCGATGCTAACCCTGCATGACTGGCAGCGTTGGGGATACGATTACCGGCTTCCGGATGTGTACCCCCCCACCCCGGTGCTGGGAACGATTGAAGATATGCGAAAGATCGGGGCGGTTTGCGCGAAAGAGGGGATTCCCTGGGGTCTGCACGATAATTATATCGATTTTTATCCGGACGCAGAGGAGTACAGCTACGACCACATTAGTTTTACGGAAGCAGGCCAGCCGGTTAAGGCCTGGTATAACGAAGGACGCCAGGCCCAGAGTTACCGGTGGCGGCCGGACCATATTGCCCCCTTTATGCAGCGGAATCTGAAGCTGATCAAGGAGCATTTGCAGCCGACTCATTATTTCATCGACGTGTTTACTTCGATCGACATGTTTGATTTTTATGACCGGACGGGGGCCTTTCACTCCCTGCTGGAAACACGGAAATACTGGGGTGAAACCTTCCGCTGGATTCAGGATTACCTGGGCGGCGCGGTGACCACCTCCGAAGCGGGAGATGACCAGTTGGTGGGTTATCTGGATGGCGCGGATTGCCAGTTTTTGCGGCTGACAACCGGATCGGAGGCCTTCTGCTTCCGGGTTCCCTGCCGCCGTTGGCAGCGGGTTCCCTGGTATGACGCGGTGCTGCACGACAAGTTCAGCCTGCACGGGGCCGGGTACTCCAATCGCTACCAGGGTGACCGGCCGCGCGTGGAGCATGGGATCGAAAGCGACGATTATATCAGCGCGGAAATTTTAACCGGGCATAGCCTGATGATCGACCGGGAGGTGTTTGCCGAGGGTCTGGGCGGCCGCGGTGCGGTGCGAAAGTACTGGCTGGCCCAGGATTTTGTCCGCCGTATCGCCACGGACCGCATGGCGGGGATCGAATTCCCGGATAACAACATCCACCGGCAGATCATCACCTGGGACAGCGGCACGAAGGTGTATGTGAACCGGGGGGAATCGGATTGGGCGGTGGCTGGGAAGATACTGCCGGAATATGGGTTTTATGCCGTCAATGGGCAAATCCATACGAGTATCGAAAAAATCCAGGGACTGATTGTGGAACAGTCAAGCGGGCCGGGCTGGTTTTATGTAAACGGCCGCGGTTTCAATCCCGGCGGAACACTGGCGATTCGGCCGGCCGCTGAGGGGCTGGACTATCTGGGTGAGCGGCGGTTCAAACTGCTGGTCAACTGGGATGTCCGCCAAAAACTTGATAAGGACGCCACTATCTTTTTACACTTTAAAAACGATCAGGCGGAACGCAGCGACAAAATCGCCTTTCAAGGGGACCAGCAGCCGCAGTCACCGACCAGCACGTGGCAGGGCATGGTGGAGACCGGAGCCAGCCGGGTGATCGAAATTCCGGAAGGCTGGGGACCGGGCGAATATGAAATGGTCATCGGGTTGTATGATCCGGCGACGGGGTATCGGTTTCTGCTGGAGGGCAGCGAAGACGGGAATCGGGGCATTCGCCTGGGGAAAATCGTGGCGGAAGGTCAGGGCGGCCAGATTACCAGTATGCGGCTGATTGCCGCTCCCCAGGAAAGGAATACTTCTTCCCGCTGGAACGAAAAACAGGAACCGGTGGATTTCGGCCCGGCAGTCACCTGCGGGGCATTTCGCTGCGAAATGCAGCCGGGAATCATAACGATTACCCCCCTGCCGGCGCTGGAGCCATTTTCGATTGTATTACGCCTGAACCAATTTGTCGGCAAAAATCCATCACAAGTCAAATCCATATGTGCCATTGATCACGCCCACCAAACCATCCGATCGGTGGACTTTACCTCTAATGAACAGTTCCTGCAATTTCAGACTTGTACCGGGGAATTTGCCTATCAAATTGTTTTTTAAATAATAGCTGCGGTTTTGTATAACTTTGATTCGGAACAATCAGACATTTACGGTTGCCTTTGTGCAGTCAATTTCCGCTGATCGAAAGCCCGCCAGATCAGTTTGGCAACCGAGTGGGGCGACAGCTTGCCGGTATTAAATACGATATCATAATAACCGGGGTCGTGAATATCCTTTTTCAGATAATCCTGGGCAAACTGAATCTGTTCCTTATCCGTTTTACTGACTGCCAATTGCGCCTGTTTCAGGGAGATATTCTGCTGGTCCGCATACCGCTGGCACCGAACCTCGAACGGGGCTGTAACCCGTACGCTCAAACCCTTTTCCCGGGGCAGGACCAGACCCGCCGCCCGGCCAATGATAATCGCATGACCCAGCCTACTGATTACCAGTAAAACCCGGGTCAGATGCCGGTAATAACTCAGTTGATCGACATACCGCGAGGAGGTTGATGTAAAAATAGAGGCAAGCCAGTCTTCGATCCAATTGGTGGTCCGTTCATCCACGCATTCGATCACGCTTTTGTGGACATTCATATCCTCCGCCAGATAATCCAAAATATCTTTATCGTAGAGCTGCCATTTCATCAGGTCCGCTAAAATCTGCCCTATTTCTTCCCCTCCGCTACCCAGTTCCCGGCTGATGGTAATATAGTCAATTTCCCGCCCGTCACTCAAATGGATCGGTTCATTTTCCTTGGCTATCTCCCACATCCGCATTTGATGTTCAACGATTCCACTCACCGCAGGATTTTGATAAAATTTACCTGGCATTCGTTCTTCTCCATTATCTGTTCACGCCCGAAATCGAACGACAACTCTCTGATCGGCCGTAACCTATTATACCATGAAAATTTAGGATGGTCAAACGCTGATCAGGACGAATTCGAAAACAATCTCTGTTCGGCAGGAACCGGCAGTTCACTGCCGCAAATGATGGGTTACCACCTGCCGCATCAGGGCCGTGGGGGCCGGCTGGCCGGTGAACCGCTCAAACTGGATTGCCGCCTGGTTAACGAACATGCTGACGCCATCGACGGTTTTAGCCCCTGCCTGCCGGGCCTGCCGTAACAGCATGGTATGCATAGGATTATAAACCGTATCGAATACCATCATGTCCGGCCGCAGGGATTCGGCGGGAAGGGGAGAGCGGTTGGTATCGGGGTACATGCCGATACTGGTGCCGTTAACGAGCAGTCGGGCGGAGAGGGAGCGGAGGTCTTCCAGGCCGGAGGAGCGGCAATGGAATTCGGCGGCCAGTTTTTCCGCTTTTTCGACCGTGCGGTTGTAAATGGTCACCTCGGCGCCGGCGTCGGTGAGGCCGGCGACCAGGGCACGGCAGACCCCGCCGGCACCCAGGACGGCGGTAGGCAGGCCGCGGAGATCAACGGGAGACAAACCGAGGGTTGCGGTTATGGCGTTCATGGCGCCAGCGTAATCGGTGTTATAGCCGGCCAGCCGCCCGTCCTTCTCGATGATGATGGTGTTGAGGGCGCCGATTTTTTCGGCGAGCGGTTCGATAACGCCGTGGTGTTTTTGGAACCAGGTCAGGGCGTGGTGTTTGTGCGGGATGGTAACGCTGAGGCCGTGGAAGTCAAGCCAGGGCCGGCGGAGCAGGCCATCGAGGAAGCGGTCGAACTCCTCGGAGGAGTCTTCGACCAGCAGGGGTACATAGAGGCCGTCGTAGTGGACGGCGGCAAAGGCGGCATTGTGGATAGCCGGGCTCATCGAATGGGCCACGGGGCAGCCGATGACGCCGTAAAGGCATGTGGCGGCGTTGACGGCGGGCCAGCGGAAGGTATCCAGCATCTGGCGGGCGGTAATCTGGCCGGGGGCGGACTCGGCACCGGAGGTAAGGCTGGCAAAGGTCAGGAAGCCGCCCAGCTTTTTGGCCAGCAGGCGGCCAAGCT
>JAKQBU010000600.1 GCA_029573975.1 Planctomycetota bacterium | reverse complement strand
AAATTCATCCCGTACAACTTCGCCGATTGCCAGCCCGCCTCCATCGTTCCCTGCACGCCCCGGAACACCGGATCCGCCTCCGCCACCCGCGCCGGCCCCTGAATCCGGATATCGCTGCCGGTAGTCCCCTGAATAACCACTTGTTCCCGCAGATCCGGCTGGAGCAGATGCACCAGCGTCATAATTCGATTCCATGACCCCTCATATTTCCCCGCCAGATCGAGCTGGCACGTCTTTTTATAATCCGTCACCTTCCCCCCCATCTCCGCGGACAACAGCGGTGACGCCAGCTTCACCTTCTCCACCGTTACCGTCTCCTGCCCGCAGTCAATCCCGGTCCATTGCAGCGTGATATCCTCGCCGCTTTCCATCACCTCTTTCTGGTCAATCCGCAGGTTCCGCACCTTCGCCTGGCCATTGGTCTTTACTACCTGCTCCGGCTGGCTCTTCTGAAAATTCATCTCCAGCGCCACCCCGCCCTCATACCGCTCTAAGTCTTTAACTCCCATCCCCTTGCCCCACTTCGCCAGCGACGTCAACTGTGCCTCCGGGATCGATACCTTCCCCTCAAAACTCTTGTCAGCCACCTGATACCACCCCTCCCCCGTCATCTTCAGCACCCCATCGGCATCCAAATCCAGTTTACTCAATATCAACTTCTCAATCGTATTCTTCGCCAGCACCAGATACCCCTTTTTCTGCATCCGCAGCTTCGCTACCTGCAACTGCTGATCCGCGCCGGACTGATACTGGACCTGGTCCCCCGCCAGCGAAAAGTCATATTCCACCTTTTCGTCCGACACCTTGTTCATCCCCAATTTGCCCGACAGACTCCCCGCCGCCTTGAAATCCCCCAGCACCACCAACTGGCTCAACTGACTGTACAACTTGTCCAGATTGCTCTGAAACTCCGCCTGCAAACCGGTCATCGTACCAGCCGCCTGCAAAGTCATGAAATTCGACTGCAACTGCGTTTTGCGAATCTTCAAACCCACCTTTTCCTCCACCGTCACATCCATATCCGCAACCACCGGCTCAAAAGCCAAAACCTTATCGCCCTCCTGTGCTTTTAAATCCTTCAACTCAATCTTGCCCGTAACCTGCGGCGCCCTGCCGCCCCGCACGGCCAGATCCTGGATCCGGATACTTCCCCCCTGGATCGCCAGCCCCGGCCGCACCTTCAGCAGCGTCGGCACCGCCTCCGCCAGCGCCGGCAGATTCACCTGCCCGTTAATCCGCGCCGAGGCCTCCGGCAACTCTACCATCTTACCCGTCAGCAGCATCGCCGTCACATCCTCCCCCGTCAGCGTCAAAGGCTTCTCCGGCATGGCATACGCCAACTCACTGGTTATCTCCGCCGCCGCGCTCTTGACATTCACCTTCCCGTCGATTTTCTTGCCCGCCATCGCCACCTGGCCATCCAGCGCCAGGTCAATCGGCTTTAACTCCTCCTGAGCCACCTGCTCACTCCGCAGCCCCGTCACCCGGCTCTGAAACACCAGCGACAAATCGTCCGGCCCCTTCGATTTCACCTGCGCCTCCAGCCCGCCCTGCCCGCTCAAAGCCGGCCCGCCGGCCCACGCCGAAAGAGTGCCAAGTTGCGCCTGCGGCACCTTTACCTGCCCCTCAAAACTCCCGTCCGTCAACTGATACCACCCCGAACCGTTCACCGCTAATGCCCCGTCCACATCCAGATTCATCTCCTCCAGCGCCACCTTCTGTACCGCATTCTCCGCCAGCAGGAAATACCCCTTCTCCTGCGAACGGATTTTCTCCCACTTCATCACCTTCTCCTCACTGGCCTGATACTGAATCTGATCCCCCGCCAGCGTCAACTGATAATCCACCCGCTCCTTCGACGCCTGCTTCATCGCCAGATTACCCGACAGATTCCCCGCCACCTTGAACTCCCCCAGCACTAGCAGTTGATTTAACTGATTATACAATTTGTCCAGATTGGTCTGAAAATCCGCCTGCAAACTGGTCATCGTGCCCCCCGCCTGCAACGTCAGAAAATCCGACTGCACCTGCGCCTGCCGAACCTTCAGCCCCACCCCCGGCTCTACCGCCGCGTCAATCTCACTCAACACCGGCGCAAACTTAATTTCCTTATCCCCCTCTTTTGCCTGCAAATCCTTTAACTCGATTTTGCCCGTAATCCCCGGCGCTGTCCCTCCCTGCGCCGCCAAATCCTCAATCCGGATACTCCCCTTCTCAATCACCAGACCCGGCCGCACCTTCAGCAGCGTCGGCACCGCCTGCGCCAACGCCGGCAAATCAATCTGCCCGCTGGTCTTCAGCGAAAAGTCCGGCAGCTTCACATCCTTGCCCGCCAGCAGCATCGCCTGCAAATCCGTCCCGGCTGTCGCTGCCCCTTCCTCCGGCATCACATACGCCAGCTCACTGGCTAACTTCGCCGCTTCGCTCTGCAAATTCACCTTCCCCGTAATCTGGTTCTTCACCTTAGCCACCTGCCCGTCCAGAACCACATCGATCGGCTTCAACTCCTCCTGCGATACCTGCTCGCTCTGCAAACCCATCACCTTCGTCGTAAACGCCGCCTGCACATCCTCCCCCATGAATTTCACCTTCACATCCAGATTCCCCAATCCTTTGATCCCCGCCCCGGCGGACGCAAATTTCGAGACCGTCTCCAACTGCACCGGATCATCCGTCACCAGCGTCACCTCCCCCGTCGGCTTGCCGCTCTGCACCCCCTCCACCTGCACCTGCCCCCGCACCCGCTCCTTCCGGTCCAACTCCAACGACAAGGTCCCCTTGATCTCATCCAGCTCCCGCACCGCCATATCCCCCTCGATCCGGGAAACCGTATATTGTCTCCGGTCCGGCTGCACCAGTACCACCGTCCCGTCCTTCACCCGCACCGTGGCCGACAGTTTGGCCATTTCTCCCTTTTTCTCGGCAGGTTTTTCCTCTTCCTTCTTCTCCTCCTTAGCCTTTTCGGCCCCCAGCAGCACCACCGCATACGGCCGCTCCACCTCGATCGTTCCCAGATCCGCGCCAAACCCGTTCAGCAGCCCCTTTGTCCAGTGCACCCGCTCCACCTGCACCTTCTCCAGCCCCTCCACCTTACTCACCTCCACCCCTTCCACCTCACACGGCCCCAGCCAGCTCAGCGATATATCCTTCACGGCAATCTGCTGGGGAATCCGCTTATTTACCTGGCTGACCACCAGATTCGTCCCCCACCCGCTCGATATCACATACGGCAGCAGCCAGACCACCACCACCAAAAACACCAGTATCCCCGCCACCCACTTCCATACCTTCCGCCCCTTCTTGACTTTTACGGTCTTTTGGTCGTCCATCTTTTTATTCATATCTGCCATTTTGCCTTACCTCAGTTCTTATTTTCGTCAAATCTTATGGTGTTTAAAAATCATCGCTAAAAGCGATACCACAATTTTCTTTTTGATATTTGATCTAACCACGCTCCCTCAATCCTCCAACTCCGCCTGCCAGTCGGCCTCCTTATCCAGCCACTTGGCAAACTCCTTCGCCGGATACGTCTTCCCCTGGAACAGCCCCTGTTCGATCTCCTGCCAGTTCCGAACCACCTGCAAACCCTCCTGATCCCCCAGCAGCCGGATATCCCTGGCCATCCGCCGCATATCCTTCGATTTCTTCTTATAATGCGGAATCAGATATGCCGTCATGCCGTTTGCCACATACGCCTCGGCATCGGACAGCTTATCCCCGATCCCCAGCGAAATATTCGGATACTTTACCCGCACATCCATCAGCCGCCCCGTCTTGAAATCCCCGCTGCCCCCCAGCACCTGCTTTATGGTACTCACCAGCAGTACCCCACGCGGATATCCGTGTTTCCGCAGCCAGTTCTTGCTCAGATGCGTCAGCAAATCCGGCCGGTGGGTCAAATAAATCACGCTGTATTGTTCCGCAATCTTTTTCATCATCTCCACCGACCCCTCCATCGGTTTGGCCTGTCCCAGCAGCACATACAGAAAACTAGACTCCACCACCGTATGATCCAGATCCACCACCACAAACCGCGTCTCCCGCGGCCGCACCGACACCAGCAGCGGCACCGACTCCAGCCCCGCCATCTCCTCCGCATACTCTTCCTTTACCCCCTCCGTTTTCACCTTCACACTCAGCTCATAATCCCCCTGCCCCGCCGGTATCCACTTCAACCGCGCAAAACCCTCATCGTCCGTCACCACCTCCCCCACCAGCTCCGTATCCAGGTAAAATCCCACCGTTATATCCTCTATATCATCCAGCAACTCTGCCTCCTGGAGCCGGGCCACCAGTTCCACCGGCTCATTCGGTTCGCACAGCACATCAAAGGCATAAAAGACAATTCCATCCTTCGCCCCCATAAACACCTGCCCCAGCACCCGCGCCGCCGCCTCTTTCCAACCCCCGCTCTTCCCCCCGGATTCGCTGTCAGCCGCCTTCACCTGCCCCACCTTGATATTGACGCACCCCACCGCCGCACTCATCACCAACAAAACCAAAATCCTTTTTCGCCATCCCATATCCATAATCCCTTATCAATAAAGACTTTCCCTTATTTCATACTCTCTCATTTCATAGTATTATACCCCCCGCCATACTTATTTTCCATAGAATACTCCAAAAAACCAGTTGGTACTCCAGAACAAAGCCTGCCAGAATCCCTCGGAATCGCGCAGCCAGCCTCCCCCGCTCTGCGTATTTTTTCACAATAGTAATTTGACTTCTATTCCTGTTTCGTTATAATACCGCCCATCGAAAGTATATTTCTTACTGGGGTTTATTTATACAGGAGATAATAATATGGTAAAATGGATTGTTCGAGTGATTTTTGTTCTTATGATTGTTTCGGTCTTATTTTTCAATATCGGTCGGGAAAATGTCTCCTCCTACGGGGAAAAGTCTAAAATGTCAGACTGGGAGTCTTTATCCGTATTATTCGTCGGCAGCATCATCCTGCTGCTGGGACTGGCCATCGATATCCTCCTGCCCAAAAAAAATCTGGCCGCCCTGGCAGGTATTTTTTTCGGTTTGGTGGTCGGGCTGCTTGTCGGACTTGCCTTTAATTATGTGCTGGAATATCTTTATGATGTATATGGTGTTCATCCCGAATCGATTATGGGCATGGCCAAGGAGGGCATCAAGCTTTCCCTCAACATTCTCTGTTGTTACCTGGCGATTACCTTCATCATGCAGACCAAGGACGATTTCCGCTTCATCATTCCCTATGTCGAATTTACCAAGCAGCTCAAGGGCGTCTGTCCGCTCCTTCTGGACACCTCGGTCATCATTGACGGCCGGATTTCCGATATCGCCATGACCAAAATCATCGATTCCCCGATTATCATTCCCCGCTTCATTCTCAACGAATTGCAGAATATCGCCGATTCCGCCGACCGCCTCAAACGCAATCGCGGCCGCCGCGGCCTCGATATCCTCAACAAAATGCAGAGCAACAAGGAGATCGACATTAAAATCGAGGATATCGCCCTGACCACCACCGAACAGGCCGAACCGGTGGACCACAAGCTGGTCTCCGCGGCCCAAAAACTCGGCGGCAAAGTGGTCACCAACGATTACAATCTCAATAAAGTGGCCAGCCTTCGGGGGGTGGACGTCATAAACATCAACGACCTGGCCAACGCCATGAAGCCCGTCGTCCTGCCCGGGGAGACCATGACCATCAAAATTCTCAAACCCGGCGACCAGGCGGGCCAGGGAGTCGGCTACCTCGACGATGGCACAATGGTCGTGGTGGAAAATGGCAGGGCCTTTATGGGCCGTGAGGTCGAATTGACCGTGACTTCCGTTCTGCAAACCTCCGCCGGCAGAATGATTTTCGGCAAGTTTGAAGAAAACAATTCCGTCCCCGCCGGCGGCAGCCGCGATAACGGCGGACGCTACCGAAGATAAGCCAGCCCGGCAGGGTTGTGACATCGATCAGGTGATAGATTATGTCCTATCGCTATCTTGAGGATATTGCCGCCGCCGATGTCGCCTTTGAGGCAACAGGCCAAACGGTAGAAGAGCTTTTTATGGCCGCGGCGGCGGCCACCCTGCATGTCATGATCGAGAATCCCCAGGCCCTGGAACCGCGCCAAAAGCGGATTCTGGAGGCCGCTGACGAGTCCCTCGATATCCTGCTGTTTCAGTTTCTCCAGGAAATCATCTACTACAAGGATGCCCAGCAGCTCTTGCTGCAAGTTTCCCAAATCCGGATCGAACCGGCGGCAGGCGGGTATCGGCTGCGGGCCGAGGCACTCGGTGAACCGATTGATCCGGCCCGGCATCAAATGATTGTCGATGTCAAAGCCGTAACGCTGCACCGTCTGTCGGTCCAGCAAAAGAAGGATGGTTGGGTAGCGGTCGTAGTTCTGGATATCTAAAGAACCGCTTCGCGGGCTTGCCTAAATAGACTTCCCGGCAGGCTCGCAATGACTGTCGTAAGGTAAGTGTAAAATAAGAAAATATATTTACACGTAAAAATAGTATTGCTATTATACCGGCAGTTAAATTTGGCGGCCTCGCGCCGGGTATCGAATAAAATGAAACAAGGAGTTGTTATGAAACGGGCTGCACTAGTTCTTTTCCTGCTGGCAGGTCTTTTTACGGGCTGTATGGGCACAACGAGTCAAGCCCAAAAGGATTCCGCCCGAGGGTACAATGACCCCTATGAAGGAAACTATCTTTCGCATGTTGCCTTCCCGCTGGGAGGTATGGGAGCAGGAATGATGTGCCTGGAAGGCACGGGGTCCATTTCGCATGTCTCTCTGCGGCACCGCCCGGATTTGGGGAATGAACCCTGCCTGTTTTCCGCCCTGTGTATCAAGGGAGAAGGCGGCAATGTAGCGCGGGTACTGGAAGGGCCGGTCCCCACCTGGAAGATCTTCGGACGCGGCGGCGCGGGATTTGGTCTGGGCGGAACCAGTTGGGGCATGCCCCGCTTTGCCCAGGCCGCTTTCCAGAGCCGCTTTCCGTTTGCAACCGTAACGCTGGAAGATCAAGCGATGCCAATACAGGTGGAAATCACCGGCTGGAGTCCCTTTATCCCCCTCGATGCCGACAACAGTTCCCTGCCGGTGGCGGGTTTGGAATATCGTTTCATCAATACCTCCGGCCGCGATATCGAGGCGGTCTATTCCTTCCATACCGTGAATTTCATGCAGCAGGGAAACAACCCGCGCGGCGTCAAACCGCTGGCCGGCGGCTTTATGCTTTACAATACCGCCTCGCCGGAGAATCCCTTTGAAGAAGGGTCATTTGCCGCCGTGGTGGATAACCCGGCCGTCCAGACCGATTGCGCCTGGTTTCGCGGCGGCTGGTTCGATCCGCTCACGATGGTCTGGAAGGGGATCGAGGAGGGCAACGTGATTCAGAAAGGCGAGATTACCGAGGGCGATCCCAGCCCGGGCGGTAGTCTGGCTGTTCCCCTCCAGATCCAGGCCGGCCGGGAAGCCACCGTGCGCTTGATGCTGTGCTGGTATGTGCCCCAGAGTAATTTGCGGGCCGGTGCCGACCTCCCCGAAGAAGAGGCCAAGGCTCCCTGCTGCCCCACTACCGGGGAGGCCACCTCCTGTGCAGCCGCTTCCAAAACCTTCGTGCCCTGGTATGCCGGCCGCTTCACCGACATCCAGCAGGTAGTGAACTATTGGTCGGCTAAATACGATTCGCTGCGGGCGGAGAGCCGGAAATTCTCCGATTGCTTTTACGACACCTCTTTACCCCCGGAAGTCATCGAGGCCATCGCCGCCAATCTGACCATCCTCAAATCCCCCACCGTCCTGCGGCAGAAGAATGGCTTCCTCTGGTGCTGGGAAGGCTGCGGCGACGGTGGTGGTTGTTGCCACGGCTCCTGCACGCACGTCTGGAATTATGCCCAGGCAATCCCGCATCTTTTCCCCGACCTGGAGCGGACCCTGCGCCAGACGGAATTTTTCGTTTCGCAGGATTCCGCCGGCCACCAGAACTTCCGGTCCTCGCTGCCGATTCGCGCACCCATCCATGATTTCCACGCCGCTTCCGACGGCCAACTGGGCGGCATCATGAAGGTCTATCGCGAATGGCGGATCAGCGGCGATACCGAATGGCTGCGAACCTTCTGGCCGAAGGTCAGGGCCAGCCTGGATTATTGTATCGCCACCTGGGATCCCGACCACAAAGGGGTGCTGATGGAACCCCATCACAATACCTATGACATCGAATTCTGGGGCCCTGACGGCATGTGCAGCAGCTTTTACCTGGGCGCCCTGAAAGCCGCCGCCGCCATGGGCAAAACCCTGGGAGAGCCGATTCCGCTCTATGACGAGCTATATGCCAAAGGCCGGACGTTTCTGGAAACGGAACTCTTTAATGGCGAATACTTTTACCAGAAGATTCAATGGCAGGGCCTCCGCGCCGGCGATCCCACCACCGCCCAGAGTTTTGCCTCTGGGTACTCGCCCGAAGCGGTGGAAGTATTGAAAAAGGAAGGCCCCAAATATCAATACGGCACGGGCTGCCTTTCCGACGGCATCCTGGGTGCCTGGATGGCCGAAGTTTGCGGGCTAGGCGAAATACTGGACCGGCAAAAAGTACAAAGCCATCTGGCCAGCATCCACAAATACAATCTCAAACAGTCCCTGGCCGCCCATGCCAATCCCCAGCGGCCCGGCTTTGCCATGGGGAACGACGGCGGCCTCCTGCTGTGCACCTGGCCCCGCGGCGGCCAGCCATCCCTGCCCTTTGTCTATAGCAACGAAGTCTGGACCGGTATCGAATATCAGGCGGCCTCCCATATGATGAGCAAAGGCTTGATAACCGAAGGGCTGGATGTCGTAGGTGTCTGCCGCAATCGCTATGACGGGCGCATCCGCAATCCCTTCAACGAGTATGAGTGCGGCAACTGGTATGCGCGGGCCATGTCCTCCTACGCCCTCCTGCAGGGATTGACCGGCGCACGCTATGACGCGGTGGAAAAAATCCTCTATCTCAATCCCGCTATCAAAGGAGACTTCCGCGGCTTCCTCTCGACCCAGACCGGCTACGGTACCGTGGGGGTGAAAGACGGAAAACCGTTTATCGAAGTCATAAACGGCCGCATCGATGTCCAGAAGATACAGTTTGATAAGCCATAATCCGGTTAAAGTCTGAAAATAGCTTACAAAATCAGCATCGCATCGCCGTAGCTGTAGAAGCGATACTTCTGTTCAATGGCATGACGATAGGCATCCAGGATCAATTCCCGCCCCGCAAACGCGCAGACCAGCGCCAGCAGCGTCGAACGCGGCAGATGAAAATTCGTAACCATCGCCTTCACAATCCGGAACGAATACCCCGGCGTTATAAAAATGTCCGTCCACCCGCTGCCTGCCGCCACCCGCCCGCTGCGCCCCAGCGTCTCCAGCGTCCGCACCGAGGTCGTACCCACCGCGATTACCCTCCCCCCCCGCTCGAGGGTCTGGTTAATCCGCCCGGCATTGGCCGCGTCCATTTCATAATACTCGCTGTGCATCGGATGATCTTCCACCCGGGCCGCGGTAATCGGCTTGAACGTGCCCAGCCCCACATGCAGCGTCACCCGCGCAATCGCCGCCCCTTGCCTTTGCAGCAGGTCCAATAACTCCGGCGTAAAATGCAGCCCCGCCGTCGGCGCTGCGATCGAGCCGGGCTTGTCCGCATACACCGTCTGATACCGCTGATGATCAATCGCCTCCATCCCGTTTTGATCTTTCCGGCTGATATAGGGCGGCAGCGGCGTCCGGCCGTACCGGTCCAGGATCGCAACAGGACTTTCCTCACTCTCCAGCCGCAGCCGCCATTGCCCCTCCCCCTGGTTTTCCACCACCTGAACCAGGACCTTCTCCGCTTTCGCCGGGCCGTCCCCGCCATCGGGAGAAATCAGTTCCAACCGCTCATCCTGCCGCAACCGCGCCGCGTTCTTCAGCATCACCTCCCAGCAGCCCTCCCCGGCCTCCTTCACAAACAGCCCTTCGATTTTCCCTCCCGTAGCCCGCCGGGCAAAAAAACGCGCCGGGATCACCTTCGTGTCGTTAATCACCAGGCAATCCCCACCCCCCACAAAACGGCCCAGCTCACCAAAAGTCCGGTCCTCCCTTGCCCCGCTCCCCCGCTGCAAAACCAGCAAACGCGACTGTACCCGCTCCGCCAGCCCCTGCTGGGCGATCAAATCCTCCGGCAGCTCATAATCCAGTT
>JAKQBU010000572.1 GCA_029573975.1 Planctomycetota bacterium | reverse complement strand
TAGCCCAAGTTACGCAGTTGCGGTAAAAATAAAAAATTTTGGGTGTAAAAGCGACGATTTCGGTTCGGAAATCGGGATTATATAGCGAAAACCGGATGTAGTGAAGAGCTACCCGGTTGCACGGTCGCGAAAATGTGCGATTCTGGTGTCATGTTTTTACGCCGATGTCATCGCAAAAAGAATGGTAAACAGCACGTGTATTGGGCTTTGGTGGAATCGATCCGCACGGCCGCCGGTTCCCGTCAGCGTATTGTTGCCTATCTGGGCGAATTGGCTGATGGCGAGCAAAGCGGCTGGGCGCAGTTGGGCAAACATCTGCAAAAACATCCGCGTCCCCAGCCGTCGCTGTTCGACCCGCCGCATTATGAGGAGCCGGATGAGGGTGAAAAGATTCTGGTCAAGCTCAAGGATATCCACTTGGAGCGGCTGCGTGATTTCGGGGAGGTGTGGCTGGCCTATGGATTATGGCGGCTTCTGGGACTGGATGCCGTTCTGGTCGAAGGCATACCGCCAGGCCGGGAAACAATTTCCGGCGTCAATTCCAACAGATTCAAGAACGGGCCGGAATTGATGCAGGTGAGTTCCACGATTTTCGCCGGACCTGCCTATCGAACTGGCTGACCAATGGTCTTAGTGAATTTGACGTTATGAATATGGCGGGTCACGCCAATTTTCAGACCACTCACCGGTTCTACCTGGCAGTTCGAGAGGACCTACTGCAACGGGCCCGGCAAGCCAGTGCCCAAGCATTGCATGGAATTTCCATTGCAAATTCATTGCAACAGGATTTTTCGGAGAGAAATAAAAATGGCTGCTAACCGTAAGTCATTAACAGCCATGAGTTTATCGAATAGCGACGATCGGGATCGAACCGATGACCTGCGGGCTATGAATCCGCCGCTCTAAACCAGCTGAGCTACGTCGCCAAGTTCAGTTCTTAGGTGTACTTATACACAAAAAACCCAAACTTGTAAAGTCCATATTTGGGAAAATGGAGGCCTGGAAATCATACGGCCTCGAATTCATCCTTTCCGGCTCCGCATTCGGGACAGGTCCAATCTTCCGGCAGCTCCGAGAAAGGCGTACCCGGCTCGACGCCGTTGTCTGGATCTCCTGCCTTGGGATTATAAATGTACCCGCAAAGTAAACACCGATATTTGCCCATCGCTGATTCTCCTTTCTATTTGGTTTTCTTTATTACTTGCTCGGCCAGTTGCGTTCCCAAAAGACGGCATTTCCGCAACGTTTCTTCATCGGGCCGATATTGGCAACTGATATTTTCCCCGAACATTTCCAGGCCGGCCTGCTGGAGGCATTCGGCCGCCTGCTCCACCGCACCGCCGCTCCAGCCATAGGATCCAAAGGCTGCGCCGAGTTTTCCTTTGGATTTCAATCCTTTTAGATAGGTCAGAAAAGCGGCAACCGTCGGCATCATGTTACTGTTTAAGGTCGGCGAACCGACCGCCACCGCAGCGGCGTCCAGCACTTCGGTGGCCAGGGTGGTCAAGTCGTTGACATCGAGTTTTAGCACTTTTACCTCCGCCCCGGCAACACAGGCCGCATCTGCAATGACGTCAGCCATCTGTTCGGTGCTATGCCACATGGAATCATAGATGACCAGGATCTTGGGCCTGGCCCGAAACTCCGCCCAGCCCTGATAGGCGGAGAGGATGCGGCTGCGATGTTCGGTCCAGATGACCCCGTGGCTGGGGCAGATGGTTTCAATCTCCAGCGACTGGGCTTGTTTAAGGGTTTTGCTGACGATGGAACCCAGGTGCATGATGATATTGGCGTAATAGGTTTTTGCTTCCGCCATCAGGACATCCATGTCCACTTGGGTATCGAATCGCCCGCTGGTCGCATAATGCTGGCCGAAGGCGTCCATGCTGAAAAGCAACTTCTGGGCAGGCAGGTAGGTGAACATCGAATCTGGCCAGTGCAGCATGGGTGTGTTGATAAACTGCAGGAGGTGTTTTCCCAGGTTGATGCTATCGCCGGTTTTCATCACCTGGAAGTTCCAGTTGCCGGGGTAATATTTTTGCAGGCCGATTTTCCCTTTTTCAGAGGCCACCACCACGGCCTGGGGAGCCTGATCCAGAACCTTCTGGATTTCGCCGGAATGATCCGGTTCGGTATGGTTGGATATGATGTAATCGATTTTTTTCGGATCGATGACTTCCGCGACATGCTCCAGCAGACAGCGGCCCTTGCCCAGCTTAACGGCGTCAATAAGGGCCACCTTTTCATCCACGATCAGGTAAGCGTTGTAGGAGGTTCCCCGCTGGGTGCGGTAGCCGTGAAAGTTCCGCACGTCCCAATCCACATAGCCAACCCAATAGATATTCGGAGCAATTTCAATATGGTTCATAGTCCTATACTCGATACATCGGCACGTTTTTCAGACCGGCACGAAAATCAGCATTTTTTAAGGGCTTCCTGCAGCATATGAATATGCTTGATTTCTTCCTGAATTAACAAATCGATTTTTCCGCAATCGGGTTCCGGGACGGCGTTTTTAGGCTGGTAAAATAAACAATCGTGTCTTTTTCAAAGGTAATCGCCAGTTGCAGCAGGCTGCATGCGGTCTGCAAAGAAGCCAGCCGCTGGGGGACATCCGCCTCCGTCTGGAAAATATGGCCGAAGGCCATGGAGCGGATATACAATTCCACCTGATCATCCTGATCCACCAGATGCAAATCACTGGTACGGCATACCTGTTCCCGCAAATGCTGGAAGAACTGCTGGTGCTTTTGTTCCTCCAGGGCCAGACGGTCCAGCAGGCCTTTCACCTGGGGATCATGGGCTGCCTGGGCCGCCTCCTGATAGAAACGGAAGCCGTTCCGCTCGATCTGCTCTGCCATGCGGAAAACCTCGGAGAGACTGAATGTATTTTTCATCCGTCGGCGCCTTTCTGCGGACCCTGCCAATGAAACGATGGCTTCAAAACGGAATACCGTTTGAATATCGATCCCTGGAACCGCTTTTGTTTACCTGTCTCAGTAATTTCCGGCTTCCAGTTCGAAATGGGCCTGGGGGTGCTGGCAGGCCGGGCAGACCTTGGGAGCCTGCGTACCCTGCATGTTGTAGCCGCAGTTGCGGCAGACCCAGGTGACCTTTTTGGCCTTTTTGAACACCTGATTTTTCTGGATATTTTCCCGCAGTTTCAGATAGCGCAGACAATGCCGTTTCTCCGCCACGGCAATCGCCCGGAAGGTGGCTGCAATATCTTTAAATCCTTCCGCCTCGGCGGTTTTGGCAAAACCGGGGTACATGGACTCAAATTCATACCGTTCGCCTCCAGCCGCTTCCAGCAGATTCTCAGCGGTTTTGCCGATGACCCCGGCTGGAAAGGCCGCTGAAATTTCTACTTCTCCGCCCTGTAGCAGTTTAAAGAGCCGTTTGGCATGTTCCTTTTCCTGGTCGGCCGTTTCGGCGAAGATGGCGGAAATCTGCACAAAACCTTCGTTCCGTGCCTGGCTGGAGAAATAGGTATAACGGTTTCGGGCCTGGGATTCGCCGGCAAAGGCGGTCAGAATATTTTTTTCGGTTTGGGTTCCCTTTAAACACAGGGATTTAGCTGCTTTTTTGGCCATTTGAGTTTCCTTTATGTATGAACTTTTTTCACTTTAACAGGGAAAATTTCGCATTTTTGCAGGGGATGCCTGAAACAAACCACGAAATTCCATTACCAATCTTTTAGTATCTCATTTTGAAATAGTCAAGTATAACTTGCCAAAAAATGATACAATTTCTTGCCTCCGTGTACTTTAGCTTTCATGGCCCGTTCACCGACGCCGGCTTCTACCCGAAAATTCCAGTAAATATTTGAAATAAATTTTTTAGTTCCGCGTTATTCTGCCAGGTGATGATGATGACTATCCGAAAAGACGGTTTACAGACACAGAAAAAATTACTGAAAGTAGCCGCCGAGGTATTCGCGGAAAAAGGATACCGCGATACGACGGTGGCCGAAATCTGCCAGCGGAGCGGAAGTAATGTAGCCGCAATCAATTACCATTTCGGCGGTAAAGATTTTCTTTACGCCGCCGTTTGGAAAAAGGCTTTCGAGGAAGCCCTTGCCGTATATCCTCCCGAGGGTCATTTACCGGCGGATGCCCCGCCGGCCGCCCGTTTACGGGCCTTGATTCATTCGCATCTGCACCGCATCCTCGACCATGGCCGGCTGGGACATGCCGGGCAAATTCTGCTGCGGGAACTATCCTGTCCGACGGAAGTCATCCATCAGGTGCGGCGGGATCTGATAAGTCCTTTACAGAAGCTGACCCACGGAATTATAATGGAATTGTTAGGTCCCCAGGCCAGCGAACAACAGATTGGATTTTGTGAAATGAGCGTGATTCATCAATGTTTGGCAATCGGGTTTCGCGAAGGAAAGCTGCCGGCTTTCCTGACCAAAGGCAGGCCCATTGCCGAGATAATCGATGCGTTGGCGGATCATATCACCCGTTTTTCGCTGGCGGGAATTGCGGCCGTGCGGACCCAGATCGAGGCGGGCGGGAACAGGGAGATGAAAAGTCAGGTATGATGGTATCAAAATCCAGGATTTGTTGGGGAGGTGCCCTTGTGGCGGTTATGGTTTGGCTGATCGCGGCAGGTTGCCAGCCATCCCACTATCGCAAACAAAAGGATGAGGCGGCCGCTGACATCATTACCCAGAAACAGCAGGAAGCCCTGGGGCGAACCGAACCCTTCAGTATTACCCGCCCCAGCTCCATCTTTCGCCGCCGCCTGCTGGAGGATCAGAACCTGCCCTATGTAGGTCCCGCCTCGCTGGGCAGCGACCAACTGGAGCCGATTCCCCACTGGCCGAAGGATGATTATCTAAAGGAACAGCAGGCACTTACGACTGAAGGGAAACTGGATCCCAATACCCCCGTGACGCTGACCCTATTGCAATCGCTGGAGATTGGCGCCCGCAACAGCTTCGATTATCAATCCCGCAAAGAAGATGTTTTCCGCTCCGCTTTATCCCTGGATTTGGAACGAAACGAGTTTCGAACCATTTTTAACAGCCAGATGAACAGTCAGCTTACTACAGATACCCGTGGACCTGATACCGTCACCGGCACCGTCAATAGTGCCGATGCAGGGGTGAGCAGAAAATTGGAAAATGGCATGGACGTAAGTTCCGCCCTGGCGGTGGACCTGGCCAATCTGCTGACGATGAACCAGGCCTCCTCATTAGGGCTGGTGGCCGATGCCAGTGTCTCGGTGCCTCTGCTGCGGGGGTCCGGCAAACACATTGTCACCGAACCTTTGACCCAGGCGGAACGGAATGTCATTTATGCCATCTGGGATTTTGAACGGTTTAAAAAACAGTTTGCCGTCCAGGTGGCCAGCAACTATCTGTCGGTATTGAGCCAGTTGGATACCATGAAGAATTCCGAAGATGATTACCGCAGCCGTATCGCCTCCGCCCGCCGCAGCCGCCGGCTGGCCGATGCTGGAAGAATCAAGGAAATCCAAGTTGATCAGGCCGCCCAAGAGGAGTTACAGGCCCGTCGGCGCTGGATTGCTGCCCAGCAGCAATACCAGCGGCAACTGGACTCCTTTAAAACCCTGCTGGGTTTACCGGCAGATGCTAAAATCAATCTGGACCCCAATGATCTGAAGATTTTAACCGCACCTTCCTTGGAACTTATCAAGAATATAGCGCAAAAGGAAGAAAACCGCTATGATTCACAGACGCCGCCGGCGGATGCCCCGATCAATCTGGTACCGCCCACGCACGAAGGGGCCGGGCCGCTGGAGTTGGAGGAGGAGGTCGCCCTGCAGTTGGCGTTTGACAACCGGTTGGATTTATGGATTGCCCAGGGCCGGGTATTTGATGCCCAGCGGGCGGTGGTGGTCGCTGCCGATGCCCTGGGGGCGGAGCTGACTCTGTTTGGTTCAGCCAATTGGGGCGAAAGCCGGTCTTCGGTCGGTTCGGCGGTCCAGGACGATGCCAAACTGCGGCTGGATGATGGGACCTATTCGGCACTGTTGACGCTGGATCTGCCGCTGGAGCGGACACGGGAGGCAATTAATTATCGCAATAGTTACATCAAACTGGAAAGCTCGCTGCGTGACACTCAGTCCCTGGAAGATGACATCAAGCTGCAGATTCGCAATGAACTTCGGGATATGTTGGAGTTACGCGAGAATCTGGCAATCCAAGTGCAGTCGGTATTTGTGGCGGAAAAACGAGTCAATAGTGTGAATCTGTTTTTGGAGGCCGGCCGGGCCGAGATACGTGATTTGGTGGATGCCCAGGATGCCCTGCTGGCGGCCCAAATCAGCCTAACCTCCGCCGTGGTGGATTACCGGGTGGCGGAATTGCAGATCCAGCGGGATATGGGGGTTTTGCAGGTGAACGAAAACGGTATATGGCAGGAATATACCCCGGAGAAAGATAACGATGTCCAAAAATAAAATACTGCTCGTAGGATTGTTGTTGTTGGTTCTGCTGGTAATTGCCGGAATCGCCAAAGTGAAATTATCCCAGGCGGATTCGGATTCCGCGGTATCGGCCACCTACCAGGCGAAACGGGGGCCGCTCACCATCAGCGTGATTGAGTCAGGCACCATCAAGGCCCGCGAACAAATCATCATCAAAAACGAGGTGGAAGGCCGAACTTCGATTATTTATCTGATTCCGGAAGGAACCGTCGTCAAGAAGGGGGAGTTACTGGTGGAGCTGGATGCCAGCACGCTGGATGACAATAAAATCGACCAGGAAATCCGGGTCCAGAATGCCGAGGCCAGTTATATCAATGCCAAGGAAAATCTGGCCGTGGTCGAAAATCAGGCTAAAAGCGATGTGGATCTGGCTACTTTAGACCTGGATTTTGCCCGGCAGGATTTGAAAAAATATCTGGAAGGGGAATATCCCAACGAGCTGCGCAAGGCCGAGGCCAATATTACGCTGGCGGAGGAGGAACTGACCCGGGCGCGGGAAACGTTAAAATGGTCCCAGACCCTTTTCAATGAAAAATATCTATCACAGACGGAGCTGCAGGCGGATCAGTTGTCGGAAAAGAAAAAAACTTTGGACGTGGAACTGGCGAAAAACAATCTGGATTTGCTGAAGAATTTTACCTATCAGCGGGAACTGGCCCAGTTAAATAGTGATGTCAGCCAGGCGGAGATGGCCCTGGAGCGGACCACCCGCAAGGCCAATGCCAATGTGGTGCAGGCCAAGGCGGACCTGACGGCCAAGGAGGCCGAATACAAGCGCCAAAATGATAAGCTGGATAAAATTAATGATCAATTGG
>JAKQBU010000579.1 GCA_029573975.1 Planctomycetota bacterium | reverse complement strand
GTATGGTTTTTAAAATGGTGTAACTGCTGGTATAATAAAGACCTAGCCTACCTGGAGAACCGCACGGAGTTATATATGAAGAAGGTTTCAACGCTGTTTTCGTATCAAACGATAGGAAGTCTGTTATTTTGTCTGGCTGTCGCCTGCCCCGGTATCCAGGCCGCGGTTTCGCCGAAGGCAATTCAGGATATCCGGACTCGCAGTGTATTCAATGAGGAAGACAAAGCCACAGTGGAGAATTTTGTCAAAGAGCAATTTGATGGGATTTCCCAGGCGGCAGATGCCGGCCAGCTAACCGCCAGTCTGCAGAATCTGGTTGAAAACAGCCGCAGTTCCGCTCCGGATGCCGCGGCTGAGGCGCGTCAGAATTATTCGGATGCCTTTACGGCTGCCGTCCAGGCGGGATTTCAGCAGGTGACGGCAAGCCTGAATTCGTCTAAAAATCCGAATCTGGCCCGGGAGATACGATATACAGCGGTTGTGGCCCTGGCTGCCTGCGACAATGTAAAAATCATCCCGGATTTGCTGGCTTTATTCGACGAGGAATCTCCTTCGCTGCGCTATTGGGCGGTAAAAGGCCTGAACGGAAACGCAATTACAGCGGCCATACGGCAGGCATCCGATGATGATTCGCAATGGAAGGCCGTGCTGGCGGGGTTGACTAAACAAGCGGCCCGCGAGACCGATTCGGAAGTTATTTCGCAGCTTGTATCCCTGGCTACGGCGCTGTCCAATCATCCGGAGGCACTAGATGCCCTGCCGATTTGTGCCAGCCGGAGGATCGAACTATATAAGAATTGGACGGTTGATAACGAATTGTCGGACCTGGAACTGATTCAGCAGTTGATTGATGTGGCGGTCAGCGAAGCGGTCCGGCAAATGCCGCAGGTCCAGACCAATCTGATCCGCAGTGCCGCCCAATTATATACCGCCGCGTATTACCGGTATGTGCTGGGAATCAAATACAAAATTTCCGAGGAAGAAACCCTGAACCTGCTTTCCCCGCAGAGCCAGGCCTATCTGGAAACCGTGCTGATCGAAGGAGAAGTTTATTTCCGGAATATAACGGACACTTCGCAAAAGCAGAGCCGTTTTATGAAGGATATTCAGGATGAAGATTTCGAAGATTTTCCCAAGACCTATGAACAGCTTTTGTCGAACCAGGGTATCGTATCACGAGCCTTCAAACTCCTCCAGGAGGGCCAGACCCTGCTGGAGCCGCTGCCGGCCCCTTCGGAAGATATCATAGAAAAGGCCCGTACCCGGAAGGCGGTAGAAACCGACAGTATCGGCAGCAATATGCTGTAAAACCCCTTTCCCTTCGACAGATACAACCGAGATATCCGGTACGTAAAGAGACTATACAGCCAGATGAAGGCCTCCGGAATTAATTGACAGGATCGGGTATGCGTCGCCTGGTTTTTATAATTTTGTTTTTGGTGCTGATGTTGATGCTGGGATTCTTCTCTCTGAAGGAGAGACCGCTGCCGAAGGCGGATTTTACCTATGCGCTGGGCGATGAAATCAAAACGCTGGACCCGGCCCAGGCGGCCTGGAACAAAGATATTCGTATTGCCCTGGGCTTATGGGAAGGGCTAGCCAGCTACCATCCGGAAACTTCGGCACCGGTCGAGGGAGCGGCCAATCTGCCGCCGCAGATCAGTGAGGACGGTCTGGTCTATAGTTTTGCCCTGCGGGCAGAGGCACGGTGGTCGAATGGGGATCCGGTAACGGCAGAGGATTTTATCTATGGATGGCGGCGGGCCATCGAACCGGGGATCGCCAAGGATTATGCGTTTCTGGTGGAGGAGAATATCGCCGGTGCCAAAGAGTATGTGCGGTGGCGGAATCAGGCGGTGAAAACGTTGTCGCTGCTGCGGGATTTGCACAAAGGCCGGCCCGTGTCACCGGAAGACCGGCAGTTTATTGACTCGCTGGCTCTGGCAGGCACCCAGACAGAAAACCCAAACTGGGAACAGATTGCGGGGGAATACCGCCGGGGGCATCTGGCGGAGCAGGAGGAGCGTTTCCACCGGGTGGGCCTGAAAGCCCTGGATGAGAAGCATTTGCAGGTTACGCTGGCCCGGCCGATCGCGTATTTTCTGGATTTGGTCCCTTTCAGTACGCTGCTGCCGGTACATAAGAAATCGCTGGAGAGGCTGCGGATGGTTCCGGAAAACTCCATAGATGATCTGACCCTCTGGAATTACGATCCGCAGTGGGCCAAGCCGGACTACCACCACAACGGGTATCCGGGCGTAATTACCAACGGCCCCTATCAGCTTAAGGCATGGAAGTTCAAGCAGTATATGCTGTTCGAAAAGAATCCGTACTACTGGGACCGGGATCGGGTGAAATCAAAAACCATTTTGTCGCGTATCATTATGGAACCGAGCACCTCGTTTCTGGCCTATGAACAGGGAGAAATCGATTTCATCGATGAGGTAACGCGGCTGGATTTTGCTCCCAAGCTGGTAGAACTGGCCAAGGAAGGAATGCGGAAGGATCTCCATATCCGGGCGGCCTTTGGGACGTATTTTTATTATTTTAATTGCATGGAGCGGCTGCCGGACGGGTCGAAAAATCCGTTTCGGGACCGGCGGGTACGGATGGCCTTTAACCTGGCGGTGGATAAGGAGGCCCTGGCGGAAAAGGTGAAAAAAATCGGCAATCCGCCGGCGTATAATTTGATTCCGCCGGACAGCATACCGGGCTATTTCTGCCCGCCGGGACCGGGCTATGATCCGGAGCGTGCCCGGCAGATATTGGCGGAATGCGGGTATCCGCAGGGACAGGGATTGCCGACGATTGAGATTTTATACAACAGCGGCATGGGGCATGAAACGACGGCCCAGGCCATCGCGGAGATGTGGGAGAAGAATCTGCAGGTCAAGACTGCCCTGCGCGGCAAGGAATTGAAAACCTTTGACGATGACAAGGAGAATCAGCGATTTATGGTGCTGCGGGCCAGTTGGTTCGGCGATTATAACGATCCGACGACGTTTCTGGATATGCTGACGACCGGCAACGGGAACAATGATGCCGGATTTTCCCTGCCGGAATATGACACCCTGGTCAAAAAAGCGGAAACCTGCCGGGACGCAAAGGAACGGATGGCGATTCTGGCCCAGGCGGAAAGTATGCTGATTCAGGAACAGGTTCCGTTTATGGCTCTTTATTACTATGTGAATCTGCTGGCCTACCGGCCGGAGGTCAAGGGTGTGTATCCCAATGCCCGTGATATGTATCCATTCAAGTATATCTACGTGGAAAAATAAGTATCGATGAATCAGGAAACAGCTCTGCGGAGCTGAGAATGACAACATCAGATTCGCTATAACTTACTTCCGTATAAGGTTTTAAAAAAATCTCATGGATTCGATTGAAACCAGGGAACAAGCCCGTTTTCTTCATAGACAATGGATGTAGAGAAAGATAAAATCCCATCCATCGAACTTACAGAGTCATCTTAGTAAGGAGCCATTATTATGAAGCGGCAAAACATGCGAGATAAGTCACAAGTATTGGGAACCATATCGAATACCGTCTCCCGCCGTCAGTTTCTGGCACAGAGCGGGCGGGTGGTGGCCGGTTCAGTGCTGGCCGGCGTCTCTCTGCCGGGAGCATATGCGGCAGAGGACAATACGATCCGGCTAGCGCTGGTAGGATGCGGCGGGCGGGGCAGCGGCGCGGTAGGCGACGCTCTGTCTTCCAAGACCGGCCCCACCAAACTGGTGGCTATGGCCGACCTTTTCGAAGACCGGCTGACCAGGTCGTATGACGCCCTGCGGGAGATGTTCGGCGAACGGATCGACGTACCCCCAGATCAGCGTTTCATCGGCTTCGATGCCTATCGCAAGGCGATTGACTGCCTGCGGCCCGGTGATGTAGTGATCCAGGCCACCCATGCGGCCTTCCGGCCAGTACATATTGCCTATGCCGTCGAGAAGGGGGTGAATGTTTTTATGGAAAAATCCTTTGCTCCTGATACGGGCGGCACCCATAAACTCTTGCGGCTGGCGGAGGCGGCGAAAGAAAAAAACCTGAAAATCGGCTGCGGGATTATGTGCCGCCATTCGACGTCGCGGCAGGCCCTGATCCAGAAGATCCGTGACGGGGCGATGGGCCAGATCCAACTGATCCGCGCCTACCGGATGGATGGCGGGGCCCGGATGGAGCCGTTCCCAGGCAACGAGAACGAGCTTTTCTGGCAAATCCGGCGGCCGTACTACTTTATGTGGGTCTCGTCCGGAAACTTCATTGATCTTATCATTCATCAGGTGGACGAATGCTGCTGGATCAAAGACAGCTGGCCCGTTACGGCGCAGGGATTGGGCGGCCGGGAGCCTAACAGCGCCGATTGCAGCCAGAACCTCCATAGCTATGCGGTGGAATACACGTTTGCGGACGGCACCAAAGCCATGGTCTGCAACCGGGGCATGCCGAATTGTTATAATGAATTCGCCACGTTTGTGCATGGTGCAAACTGCGCGGCCCAGTTCTCCGGCAATGTGCATGCCCCCACCGTGCAGATATACCAGGATCAGCGGATGGATAAAAATAATATCACCTGGCAGCCGGAGAAGGAGAAGATGAGTCCCTATCAGATGGAATGGGATGAGCTGCTTACGGCCATCCGGCAGGACCAGAGGTACAATGAGCTCCAGCGGTCGGCGTATTCGAATCTGACCTGCATTATGGGGCGGGCGGCCATTCACACCGGCAAGATTGTGACGTGGGATGAGGCCATGGCCTCCAATTTCACATTTTGCCCCAATCTGGAGGCTTTGACCCCGGAAAGCCCGGCGCCGTTGCAGGCGGATGCGCAGGGATGTTATCCGGTGCCGATCCCGGGCAGTTGGACGGAAATCTAAGTAGTCTCCTGGAATCCAACAAAGTTAGGAAAGAATGCTGTGTCGGAAGATAGAACCATACATGCAAAAAAGATAGGGGCTTTGGTGTTTCTAGGGCTATTCTGTCTATCCTGTGTACCGGCGAGGGCAGAGGATCCGTGGGTTGTTTTTGAAGGCAAGGAAGGCCCGGGGCTGGGACGGCATATTGTTTTTGTTACCGGTGATGAGGAATACCGTTCGGAGGAATCCATGCCGCAACTGGCCAGGATTCTGGCGGTGCACCACGGTTTCAAATGTACCGTCCTGTTTGCTGTCAACAAAGAGACGGGTGAAATTGATCCCATCACGATCGATAACATTCCCGGTTTGGAAACCCTTAAAACAGCCGACCTGATGGTGATTTTTACCCGGTTTCGCGAGCTGCCTGACGAGCAGATGAAGCATATTATCGATTATACCGATTCCGGCAAACCCATTCTGGGATTGAGGACCGCCACCCATGCTTTCCGGTACGAAAAGCACAAGAACAGTCCCTATGCCAAATACAGTTTCCAGGATAAGGAATTCGAAGGCGGGTACGGGCGTAACGTTCTCGGTGAGACCTGGATCAATCACTACGGCGTTCATCAAAAAGAAAGCACACGCGGAATCGTGGCAAAAGGCAGGGAGGATCACCCGATCGTGAAAGGTGTGGCCGATATCTGGGGCCCTTCCGATGTATATGAGATTACCAAACTGAGCGGCGACAGCCAGCCGCTGATCCTGGGGCAGGTGCTGCGGGGGATGAATCCCGACGATGCACCGAATCCCGAAAAGCAATTGGTGCCGGTGGCCTGGACGAAGACCTATACCGGCCAGCAGGGAAAAACGGCCCGTGTTTTTACGACCACCATGGGACACGGCGACGATCTGAAAAACGAGGGGTTCCGCCGCCTGCTGGTGAATTCCTGTTACTGGTGCCTGGGTATGGAGGAACAAATCCCGGACAAAAGTAAGGTTGATTTCGTGGGAAAATATGAACCCAATTCGATCGGCACGAACAACCATAAAAAAGGGGTAAAACCGGCGGATCACCGCCTGGATAAGAAGGAACCGGAACAGAAAGAGGAATAATATTCTTACAGGATGGTATTGGTTTTTTGCAGGAATCCGTTAATGAGGCAAAAGATTAGTATAAGGGTAGGATGGCTGTTGGCCGGGGCTTTGTTGACCCTGGTTCGCGTGACCGTTGCGGCTGATACGGCCAGCCAAATCCCTAAAAGCTATGTAGAAACGATTACCACCAGCGACAACCGAACCATTTCTTTTAAGATGGTGTTCATACCCGGCGGCAGTTTCCT
>JAKQBU010000578.1 GCA_029573975.1 Planctomycetota bacterium | reverse complement strand
CCACCGTCACCGTCTTGTTGGCAGTCATCGTCACCGTATTGGTATTGGCGGTCGAGGAATCATTATTGGTGCCGGTCCACTTCTTGACCTTATACCCACCCCCCGGACTGGCCGTCAGCGTCACCGTGGTCCCCGATGCATACGTACCGCTGCCGGATACCGTTCCGTTTCCCCCACTTACCTGCGCCGTCAGCGTATATTGCGGCGGAGGAGGAGGCGGGGTCGTGGCTTTACTGGCCGACAGACTGATGGTCTGCGGCGAATTGTTCGCCTCATTCGAGGTGATCTTGATCCGGCCCGTCACTGTCTGCCCCTCAGCCATCCCGCTGCGATTCACCGTCACCGTATGGGTTTTCTTATCCGCCGAGCCGGTGGAACTGCCGGTTACCGGCGGCGTGAGCGCAAAATAACTCCCGCCCGAATCAATCTCCAGATTGTAATTGATGCTCCCCGACCCGCCGTTCCAGATCTGAAACGTCGCAGTAACCGATGTGGTACCAAAATTGATACCGCTGGTACTGGTGCTCTTGGCAATCGTCGGTGAAGGAGGCGCAGCAACCGTCACCTGCCCATTGGTGGTAGTAAATGCAATATCCCCACCCATCGTATCGAATAGATAACAATCACCGCCGTTAAAGCTTAGGGGACTGATCTGACCGGGACTGCCTGTAATCGTGAAGACCAGGATAGCCAGCGAGCCGCTGCCCGATGACAGCCCTGTAAATGACATATCCATACCGCTAACAAAAACCGTTCCACCTGTGTTATCGATATTAGGAGTCAGATTCCAGGAGCTATTGTTCGTCAGAGTTCCTTTTTGCACGGCAGTGCAGGAGAGAATGGCAGGATCAAAGGCAATATTAAATTGATATCCGCCAATGCCGCTGGCCTGATCCACCTTCACCGGCACCGACACACTGGTGCCGGATGCCCCGGATTTGCTTTCCACCGAAAGCGTTACCGCCTCCGCCGGCAGGCTCGCCCCTGCCGCCAGCCCCGCCACCATCACCAGATAATACCAATATAATTTTTTCGTAAACATAATCTATTTCTCCATCTCGCTTGCGACGGCGTTTGGTTCCTTATTCCAATCCCACCACTTTCCGCTGGATTTTAATGGCATCGCCCACTTCCACCACCCCATTGTTGTTGACATCGGCCGCACTGACCAGCAGACTCGGATACGGATAGGTGTAATTCTGCCCCAGGATGGTAATCGGCAGACGCACCGCCATCCGCAGCACCAGGATACAATCCGAAACCAAAATCTTCCCATCCCCGTTAATATCACCCGGCAGCGTAACCCCGCCGGTCGTGAACACATAATAAAGCTCCGTCCCGCCCTTCTTCTTCCACACCAGCAGATTTTCATCCATCCGGGCCTTCTCCGACTCCATATCCGAAAATACCGATTCGGCCCCGCTGGTCAGATTCCGCCCCGTCAGCATATAGGCATAGCCGTCCTTGTCATAAACCACCATCTCCTTCCCGCATGTCAATTGATTCCGGCCATGCCAGATTCCCTCATACGTCTCCTGGCCCGCCGCTCCGTCCTGCCATACCCATACCTGCTCCTTATCCGCCCCATCCGGCAGCGTCCAGACAATCGCCCCGTCATTGGCCGTCGGCCCGCTCACCGGCACGCCCATATAAATCTGCACCGGAAAGACATCCACCCCCACCTCCAGCTTCATAATCCGCCCGAACTTCTCCTGCCAGCTTCCCGATTCCCAGATCCGCGTCGCCTCCCGCCAGGTCACCACCGTCCCCCCGGCATCCCACTGACCCCCGCTCACCGTCGGATACCCGTCGGCCGCTGCAAAGCCCGTATTCCACACCGGCACAAACGTCCCGCTGCCGGCATTATAGGTATAGACATGCAGATTCTGCGGAACCTTTGCTGTTTCCACTCCCTCCAGATCGGCATACACCCGCGCGAAAGCCGCATATACTTTCCCCGTACCGTCCACACCTGCACCTGCCAGATACTCCGCCTCCGTCTCCGTCGTCACGGCAATCTCTTTCCCGCTGGTCAGATCATACGCATAGACATCCACATTCTCCGGATACTCCGCATTGGCATTCCGTTTGTCATTCCAGACAACCAGGTTCTGACTAATCCGCGGACCCCATTGCTGCCCCGCCGCCTTGCACACATCCTTTCGGCTCCCGCTGGCAACATTATACGCATAGATATCGCCCCCGTACGACCAGACCGCCATATAGCCGCTCACATCCACTTCATCATCACATAGGGCCTGCGGAATCTGTTTTGCAACCGGTATCTCACTGCCCGGCCCGCTGCCGGCAAAACCGTGATCCGGCTCGCTGAATTCGCTCCACCGGTCCGGATTCGACGCCTTGGCTTTAATCCAGTAATAATACACCTCATCCGGAACCACCAGCTCATCATAATAAAAATTCCCCCCGCTCACCGTCTCCACCAAAACCGCTGTCGCGGAGTCCTCTGTCTCACTGCGGTACACCTCGTACGCCTCCGCTCCGTAATCGATTTGCCATCCCACCAGTATG
>JAKQBU010000557.1 GCA_029573975.1 Planctomycetota bacterium | reverse complement strand
GGTCTGCCCCAGTTTTTGCAGTTGCTGCGTAATGGTCCGGCGGGCGGCGTCCGGATTTTTGGCCGGTTCTTTGGGGTGTTCCACTATTACCGTGGCGGAGTGGCTATCTTCGTCGATGCCTTCCAATGCTATGCCCTGCGGGATTTCGTAGAGGCGCATCCGAAGAGTGATTTTTCGCTGAGCGGGGATTGTCTTTAGCTGCTTATGAAATGGATGGTCGTAATTGCGGAAGATTTCCATCCCTGGGGCTAGGGCGGCCATTTTTTGGGGATAGATTTTGGTACCATCCACACCATTGATTACCGTACCGTGCAAGTAATGCTGATGGTCGAAAAAACAGATGCCGTCGGCGTTATGGAGATCGTGGGGATTATCCAGCTCGAAATAATCCCGCGCGATCCGGCGGACGATACCTATTTTTTCGCCGATGGACTTGGGGGTATCCAGTGAACCCATCTGCTCGGGGGAGTTGGTGAGGCCGTAGTCGGTGAAACTGCGGTTAAAGGTTTTGGCGGGATTGGGGGAGAAATCGAGAATAACATTGCCGCTGGAGGCTTTGCGGAGATTACGGCGGGGCAGGATGTCATCCAGTTGCCGGCGATAGTAAGCGGTTATATTGGCCACGTATTCCTGGTTTTTGAGGCGGCCTTCGATTTTGAAGGAGGTGATGCCGGCGTCGAGCAGGTCGCCGAGGTGCTGGGAGAGGTTCAAATCCTTCAGGGAGAGGTAGTAGCGGTCGGGACCGAGGGTTTGTCCCTGCCGGTCGGCAAGGCGGTAGAGTTTACGGCACGGCTGGGCGCATTGCCCGCGGTTGCCGCTGCGGCCGCCGAGGGCATAGCTGGCGTAGCACTGGCCGCTCATGCTCACGCACAGGGCGCCGTGGACGAAGCATTCCAGTTCAATGGAGGTATGGCGGCGGATGTTGGCTATCTGGTCCAGGGTCAGTTCGCGGGCCAGGATGACGCGGGAGAAGCCGACGGACTCGAGGAACTGGACTTTTTCCGGGGTGTCGTTGTGCATCTGGGTGCTGGCGATGAGCGGCAGGGGGGGCATGTCCAGCTCGAGCAGGCCCGGATCCTGGATAATCAGGCCGTCAATGCCCCGGTTGTAGAGGGAATGAATCAGTTTTTCCGCAACGGGGAGTTCGTGGTCGTACAGGAGGGTGTTAACGGCGGCATAGACACGGACGAAATAAGGATGAGCGAAGTCAATTACTCGGGCGATGTCATCGATGGAATTGGCGGCGGCTTCGCGGGCACTGAAGCGGGACGCCCCGATATAGACGGCATCGGCGCCGCATCGGATAGCGGCGATGGCAGCGGGCAGATTGCCGGCGGGAGAAAGCAATTCTATTTTACTTTTGCTCATATATACCAGTTGCCGTTTTTGAGGGATATTGTACGGGAATTGTATAAGAAATGAAACCGTGATAAGGCCGGAAGATAGGAGGTGGTGTGTAAGTGCATATTTGATGGGTGGTTATGATTTACAGGGGGAGAAATATATTTGTAAATCCTTTCCGGGAGAGAGGTTATTTTCGGCTTGACGAAGAGTGAACAGACTGTTATAAGAATAGGTTTGTAATGGCTTGTCAGAAAAGCCATTTAGGTATGAAAAAATTACGGTTTGGTGTCCGGTACGTGAGTTCACTGGAAGAATTACGACAGAAGATAGATGCGATAGACCAGGAGCTGGTTCATTTAATCAATGAACGGGCGAAGGTGGTGGTTGAGGTCGGCAAGATCAAGATGGCGGACCGCAACGCCCCGCCGATTTACGCGCCGGACCGGGAACGGGCGGTGCTGAGCAAGGTCAAGGCACATAATACAGGCCCGCTGCCGGACCGCTGTCTGCTGGCGATTTATCGGGAGCTGATGAGCGGGTCGTTTTATCTGGAAAAGCCGCTGCGGATTGCGTATCTGGGTCCGGAGGGCAGCTTTTCGCATACAGCGGCGCTGCTGAAATTCGGGCAGTGTGTCGAATACGAACCGCTGGCGGATATTCGCGGGGTATTTAATGAGATTGACCGGGAGCATTGCGATCTGGGGATCGTACCGGTGGAGAATTCGCTGGCGGGGGGGATTATCGAGACGCTGGATTCGCTGATTGATTCGTCGGTGCTGATCTGCGGGGAGGTTTTGCTGGCGGTGCATCATAATCTGCTGGCCAACTGCGCGATGGACGAAATCCGGACGATTTATTCGAAGCCGGAGGTGTTCACGCAGTGCCATCAATGGCTGAGCGAAACGATGCCGCGGGTGGAGACGATTGCGACGGCTTCGAGTGCCCAGGCGGCGAAGAAGGCGGCAGCGGAGCCGGGAACGGCGGCCATCGGAGCGGCGATGGCGGCGGAATTGTACAACCTGAAGGTGGTATGCCAGAATATCGAAGATGTGGCGAATAATGTGACGCGGTTTTTTGTGATTGGACGGGAACCGGCCCGGCCGACGGGGGATGACAAGACCTCGATTGTGTTCAGCACGGCCCATAAAGCGGGCGCGCTGGTGGATGTGCTGAAGGAGTTTCAGCAGAATGAGGTGAATTTAACGAATATTGAATCACGGCCCAGCAAGAAGCGGGAAAGGGAATATTACTTTTTTGTGGATTGCCAGGGTCATCAGGTTGATAAAAATGTAAAAGCGGCCATCGCCTGTGCGAAAAAACATTGTTTGCAGTTGAGTATTCTGGGCAGTTTTCCCCGGGCGATTGAAGTGCTGTAGAGTGAGAGAAGGATAGACGATGCTAATTATATTGCGTGCCGGAGCCTCGGAGAAAGTGACGGAGCAGGTCGTAGCTCGAATCGAGCAGTTGGGGCTGCGTGCGCATATATCGAAGGGGGAGTTTCGGACAATCATCGGGGCGATCGGGGAAGAGAAGCCGATTTTTCCGGACCAACTGCTGAGCATCGAGGGGGTGGAAAATGTATTGCCGATTATGAAGCCGTATAAGCTGGCCAGCCGGGATTTTCACCCGGAGGGTTCGGTGGTGCAGGTGGGGTCGGTGCGAATCGGGCGGGGCCATTATGGATTGATCGCCGGGCCGTGTGCGGTGGAGAGCCGGGAGAGCTGCCTGCAACTGGCGAAGACGGCTAAGGAGAGCGGAGCCAATATGCTGCGGGGCGGGGCGTTCAAGCCGCGGAGCAGCCCGTACAGTTTTCAGGGATTGGGGGAGGAGGGTTTGAAGATTTTGCGGGAATGCAGCGACCGGTTCGAGCTGCCGGTGGTTACGGAAGTGACTGATCCGCGGAACGTGGAAATGGTGGGCCGGTATGCGGACATGCTGCAGGTAGGGGCGCGGAACATGCAGAATTTTGTGCTGCTGGCGGAGATCGGCAAGACGAAGAAGCCGGTGCTGCTGAAGCGGGGGGCCAGCAATACGGTGCAGGACTGGCTAATGAGCGCGGAGTATATTCTCAGCGAAGGCAATAATCAGGTGGTTTTGTGCGAACGGGGGAGCCGGGGCTTTGAAACGGAAGTGCGTTTTACGCTGGATGTCAGCGCAATTGCGCTGGCAAAAAACGATTCGCATCCGCCGGTGATCGTGGATCCTTCCCATGCGGCGGGACGGCGGGATCTGGTGGCGAAGCTGGCGCTGGCGGGTATGGCGGCGGGAGCGGATGGGATGATCGTGGAGATTCACGACTGCCCCGATAAAGCCAAGTGCGACGGGCCGCAGGCGCTGACGGGGAAGATGTTCGGGGAACTGATGAAGCAGGTAAAACAGATGATAGAAATTTTCGGCAACCAGGAAAGGGAAGCAAGTCGATGAGAAAGAAGTTTATCGCGGGCAACTGGAAGATGAATCTGGACCTGGCGGGAGCAGAGGCTCTGGCGGCGGGATTGAAGGAACGGCTGCGGTCTATGAAGCCGGGAGCGGCGGATATTGCGGTATGCCCGCCTTTTGTGTATGTGGCGGCGGTGGCGGAGACGCTGGCAGGTTCGAAGATCCAGGTCGGGGCGCAGAATCTGTACTTCGAGGCAAACGGGGCATTCACCGGAGAAATCAGCGGCTCAATGCTGAAGGATGTCGGCTGCCGGTATGTGATTTTGGGGCATTCGGAGCGGCGGCATGTTCTGGGGGAGACCGATGCGGTGATTAACCGGAAGCTCAAGACTGCTCTGGCGTGCGGGTTGGAGCCGATTTTCTGCATTGGGGAACTGCTGCAGGAGCGGGAGACATCCCAGACGGAAGCAGTGCTGGAGCGGCAAATCCGCCAGGGGCTGGCGGGAATTACGCCCGAGCAGATGGCTCGCATCACGATTGCGTATGAGCCGGTGTGGGCGATTGGCACGGGTAAGACGGCGACGCCGCAGCAGGCGCAGGAGGCCCATGCCTTTACACGGAAGATCCTGGCGGAGTTATACGGCAAGTCGGCGGCGGAGACTATTCGTATCCAGTACGGCGGCAGCGTGAAGCCGGACAATGCGGCGGAATTGCTGCGGCAGCCGGATGTGGATGGGGCGCTGGTAGGGGGGGCGAGTCTGAAGGTGAATGATTTTGTGGGTATTATCGAAAATGGCATCGGCCAGTGTGGCTGTAGTTGTTGTAAAGGTTGAAACAGGTTTTAGACAGAACAGGAAAAAAATATGAATCTGACGTTATTAGGCGCGATCCCGTTGTATGCACAAATTCTGGCGGTGATATTGATCATTGTGAGCATTTTGTTAATCATTCTGGTGCTGCTGCAAAAGGGCCGGGGCGGCGGCTTGTCGGCGGCGTTCGGCGGGGCCGGCGGCCAAAGCGCCTTCGGCAGCAAGACCGGCGATGTATTTACCTGGGCGACCATCGTGGTGGTGGGATTGTTTCTGGTGCTTTGCATCTTTCTGACCACTCAATATGTGCCTGTGAGTGAAATCGACGAGTCGCTGCAGGCACCGCTCATTCAGCCGAAGACTGCTCCCGTGGCGGAATCTCCGGCTCCTACGGCGGAGGCAACAGCCCCCGCTGCGCCGGTGGAGACGGGTGCTGCCCAGCCGGCTGAGGGGGATGCCTCCGGTGTGCCGCAGACGCCAATTGTGGAAGCTCCCGCTGCCGGCGATGCGGCAGCGCCTGCGGATGAGGAACCCAAATGATTTACAGTATGACAGGTTATGGCGATGCGCAGCTAGAGACGGGCGAATTCAGCCTGCTGGTTGAGATTAAATCGTTAAACAACCGGTTTCTGAAAACAATGATCAAGCTGCCGGATGTGCTGGCCTTTGCCGAGCCGGAGGTGGAGCGTCTGATCCGGCATAACTTGTGCCGGGGTTCGGTAAGCTGCACGATTCATCTGCGCTATACGTCCGATACCAGCGCCTTTGATATTAATCCGGTTACGGCCAAGTATTATCTTTCTTTTCTGGAGCAGATTATCACTCTGCAGGGGAATAAAGGGACGATGCGGATTGATCTGGCCTCCCTGCTGCAACTGCCGGGCGTCTGTGAGCTGCGCCGCTACGACACCGAGGAACACGAGAAGTTTCTGAAGATTCTTTCGGAGCTGATTCAGCAGGCACTGGACCGGCTGCAGGTCATGCGGGCGGATGAGGGCAAGATTCTGTTTGAGGATTTGCGCCAGAACTGCCAGGTGATTCATAACCGGCTGAGGGATCTGGCGGGGATGACGGATCAGGTGGTGGATCAATACCGGCAGCGGATCCAGGATCGGGTGAACCGGATGCTGTCGGAGGCAAACCTGAAGATGGATGAGGATCTGCTGGCCAAGGAAGTAGCGATTTATGCGGAGCGCTGCGATATCAATGAGGAGATTTCGCGGCTGGATTCCCATTTGACGCAGTTTCTGGAGACATGTGAATCGGAACAGCAGGCGGGGCGGCGGCTGGATTTTCTGACGCAGGAAATGCTTCGGGAAGCCAATACCATCGCCAGCAAGTCCAACAGTGCCCCGATCAGCCATTGTGTGGTGGATATCAAGGTGGCGATTGATCGTCTCAAGGAGCAGGTGCAAAACGTTGAGTAATCCGGGGCCGAAAGACAGGAAAGGCAGTAAAGCCGGGCAGACGGCGGGAACGCTGTTTGTGGTCAGCGGTCCCAGCGGCGCCGGTAAGAGTACGCTGTGCCGGCGGGTGGTGGAAAATACGGGGGTAAGCCTGAGTATCTCGGCGACAACCCGGCCGGCGGGCGGGGAAGAGGTCAACGGCCAGGATTATTATTTTTTAAGCCGGACGGAGTTTGAAAAAAAAATAGCGGACGGTGCCTTTCTGGAATATGCCCGGGTATTTGATCATTATTACGGAACGCCGGCCGAGCCGGTGCTGGAGGAACTGAAGGCGGGCCGGGATGTTATTCTGGAGATCGATGTGCAGGGGGCGGCCCAGGTTTTTGCGAAGTTTCCGGAAGCCGTCGGGATTTTTATCCTGCCGCCCGGCGAGGCGGAACTGCGGAACCGGCTGCGGCAGCGCGGCCGCGACGATCAGGCGACGATGGCCAAACGTCTGGCGCAGGCGCAATGGGAAATAGAGCAGGCCCGGCAGAACGGCCGCTATCGGTATAGTGTGGTGAATGACGATTTGGCCGCGGCGGTGCGGGAAATGACAGAAATCATAGAAAACAAACAGAGAATCAGAAAGTAGTTTTTTTGGAGAGTGTACGATGATCGAAGCGTTGAAGGATGACAAGATTGTAAAACAGGCGGGCGGGCAGTTTAAACTGACGGCGCTGATTCAGCGGCGGCTGAAAGAGCTGATTGAAGGCTCTCGTCCGCTGGTGCCGGCGGAGGGGAAAAACATGGTTCAGATCGCGGTCCAGGAGATTGCCGAAGGCAAAATCGATGTGGACTATGAGAAAACCGAATATCTGCTGCGTCCGGATGAGGCAGGCATGAACCGCGAGATTCGCACGGGTATGCAGGAATAATCCGCGGCGCGGACAGGAAAGCAGGGTACCAGCTTGGCCAAACCCTTGACCGATTATGAAATACTGCTGGGCGTGAGCGGCGGGATCGCGGCGTATAAAGCAGCGCAGCTTTGCTCGCTGCTGGTACAGCAGGGGGCGGCCGTTACCGTGGCGATGACGGAAAACGCCCGGAGGTTCATGCAGCCGCTGACTTTCCGCACGCTTTCGGGGCGGCGGGTTTATACGGATACGTTTGCCGCCGAGAACGAATATGATATTCACCATATCAGTCTGACGGAGCGGGCGGACCTGCTGGTGGTGGCCCCGGCGACGGCCAATATTCTGGCCAAGGCGGTGGCGGGGATTTGCGATGAGCTTTTGAGCAATCTGTTATGCAGTGCGGACAGCGCCATTCTGGCGGCGCCGGCCATGAATCGCCGCATGTGGGAAAATCCGGCCACCCGGCGGAATGTGGAAACCCTGCGGCAGTTCGGCTACCACTTCATCGGTCCGGAGTCCGGGCATCTGGCCTGCGGAGATGAGGGAATCGGACGGATGAGCGAGCCGGCGGATATTCTAGCCTGCATCATCGAAATGCTGTCTCAAAAAAAACCGAAACGGCATTTACTCTAGTATTTGTTATGCATATTTTAATTACAGCCGGGCCGACGCGGGAATACCTGGATCCGGTGCGTTTTTTGAGCAACGGATCGACGGGCAAGATGGGCTATGCCTGCGCGGCGGCCGCTTTGCAGCGCCGGCATCGGGTGACGCTGATCAGCGGGCCGGTTTCTCTGGCGGCACCTCACTCGGCGGAGCGGATTTCGGTAATAACGGCGGAGGAGATGTTTCAAGCGGTGCGGAGTCATTTTTTCGCGTGTGACTGCGTGATTATGACGGCGGCGGTATCGGATTACCGCCCGGCCCGCCGCGCCCGGTATAAGAGGCAGAAAACCGGGGATGCCTGCCTGCTGCCTCTGGTGCGCACGAAAGATATTCTGGCGTACCTGGGAAATATCCGGAAAAAACAAATTCTCATCGGTTTTGCCGTACAGGACCGGGCGGCCCGTGCCAAGGCCCGCCGGAAATTACTGGCTAAGAATCTGGATGCAATTGTCCTGAACGGTCCTTCTTCCTTCGGGGCTGATCAAACCGATATGCAGATCCTTACCCCGGCGGGAGGCTGGGAGGAATATCCGGGTGTGAATAAGAAAAAAATGGCCGGCATCATCATCCGCCTGGCGGAACGGCTCTATGGGCAGGCGGCCTGTATCTCAAAAAACCAATAGCCAGCCGGATGGGCCTCTGGCGGGCAGGTGTCGGCAAGGCGGCAGGAATAAAATGTAATCGGAAGCGGCGGGGCTGGTCGATAGGTATAAATCGGAACGTCTGGCGGTGCCGGCAGGGACCGACCGGCCGAGAAATGAAGATACCATACACATGGATAAGAAGATAACTTGTGGCCAGATACGGGGCGGCAGGAGTTGAAGGTGAAGAGCAGGCCAAGTCAAATGCAGAATCAGAATGGTACGAAAAATCCATTGGTGCTGGAGGTAATGGAGAGTCGCCGGCTGCTATCAGCGCTGGCGACGGGGGTCGATGCCGATGGCGACGGCTATCAGATCAAACTCACGGGTGAGGGCAGCCTGGTCAGTGCGGATCTCGGCAATCTGATTCTGGTGGATACGAATTCCGCCAGCAATCTTACGATTACCGTAACGGCGGTGGGGGAACATGGTGACGGGCGGGTGGATGTCGGCAACATTTCTACCAGCACGGCGAATCTGGGCAAGCTGGTGGTGCAGGGAAATCTGGGGGGGCTGGAAGCCGGCAGTGTTCGGCAGATTACCGTCGAGTCTATCGGAAAGGCGGAGGGGGATAGCCTGGTTTTTGTCATGGACGGGGATGTCGGTTCCATTACCGCGCCGGGCGGGATCCTGGGAGCCAGTTTTACCATAGTGGGGGATCTGGGTAAATTGACCGTGGGGAACAAAAAGGATGCCGAATCAGCCAGTAATATCAGCAACAGCACCTTTGCCGTTGATGGAAACCTGGACCGGGTGCTGGTGAATCAATCGCTGACAGATCAATCGGTCATCGAGGCGGGCGGGGATATCGGGCAGATTCTTATTAAAAAATCGATGATCAACAGCACGGTCCGGGCGGGCGGGGATATTCAGTTGCTGCAAGTGGATGGCAGTATTTACAGCATGGCCCAGGTGGGGGAAGAAGGATCTTTGACGCTGGCGGCAGGCGGCGATGTGAAGAAGATTCAGGTAAAGAAAAATATCGGGGATGCGATAGTGAATATTTCCGGGGACCTGGGCTTGCTCAAAACAGGTGAGGATCTGCTGAATACGAAGCTGTGGGCCTCGAATCTGCATAACGGCCTGATTGGCGACGATTTGAACAGCAGCGTTTTTGACATTGGGCAGCGGGTGGGCAAATTGCAGGCCCGGGAAGTGAGCGGCCTGACGCTGCGGGTCAGCGAAACGCTGGGCAGTTTTCTGGTGAAAGAGGATGTGACGGGCAGTTTGCTGTCCGTGTTCACCCGTCTTGACAAAGTGAAGATCGGCGGGGATTTGCACCGCAGCCTGATTCTGGGCGGCGTGGATATTGGCGCCGATTGGCTGCATAACACCGCCGACGATACCGATACGGGGGAAATCTGGATTGATCAGGTATCGGTGGGAAAGGACATGACGGATACCAGCGTTGTTGCGGGGATCAGGGCCAACGGGGATTATTTCGGCGATGGCGATGATAC
>JAKQBU010000551.1 GCA_029573975.1 Planctomycetota bacterium | reverse complement strand
ATCTGCGGGGCCTGATTCGCCTGGGACCGCATGGCGGTGCCCGCCTGGAGGGCAATTGGCAGCTTGTCTAAAAGAGATCCTTTCCCAATTGCCGCCCCGCCGATCGGCCGGACGGCGGCCTGGAACGAATTATAAAAAACGGCGCGCAGTGTCGTCAATTCGCCATTAATATCATATATATAACCTCTGCCGGTGCTCCGGCAAAGATTTTCCCCGGGCGGAAAACGAGCGGAAAAGCCCGATCTGTAAAATGAATTATTGATGATTCAGGTGTGGAAATGACAATCAAAAATTGACTATCTGTGATACCCTGATGTTGACAACATATCCGTCTAATTAACTGCATTTTCACAGTCTGAGGGAGATATGGCAAGGATTACTCCAAAAGTTTTTGGAGGTAGTTTCTATGTCAGCGATTCAGTCAGCGAGGGATGAGAAGCGGCGGTACTGGGAGGATGAGCTACGTCGATGTCGGGAGAGCGGATTGACGCAGGTTGAATACTGCCGTCGCAATCAGATAAGTCGAGATCGGATGAATAACTGGCGGAAACGATTATCAACGGGTTCTTCATCCCTGGTGGAGATTTCTTTGAATCGTTTGTTTTCTGATGACAAAGGTAGCCCTTTAATTTTGGTCATAGGTGATCGATACCGGATCGAGGTTGAGCGGGGATTTGATCCTGGCGTTTTACATCAGCTTCTGTATGTTTTGGAGCGGCGGTGATGTTTCCCGGAGCAGGCGTTCGGGTGTATTTGGCTACCGGTGCCACGGACATGCGGAAAGCGATCAGCGGGTTGTCCATTCTGGTTGGGGAGAGGTTAAAGTTGGACCCGTTTTCAGGTCATTTGTTTGCTTACAGCAATTACCGACGGACAATGGTAAAGATTTTCCGGTTTTGTCGTCTTTGCAGGGGCAATGATGGAATGCGCATGCCAATAAAAACCCCGGTTCCGGTGAACCGGGGTTTTTAGAAAATTTTGTTATGAATAGTTTATTGGAACAACTGCATGATCATCTGCGGTGCCTGATTCGCCTGGGAGAGCATGGCGGTACCCGCCTGGAGGAGAATCTGGTTCTTGGTGAAGGAGGTCATCTCCGACGCCATATCTACGTCGCGAATGACCGAATCCGCCGCGGTGTAGTTCTCGATGGTGGTTGCCAAATTGGCGCTGGCATAGCCGAGCCGGTTCTGCACCGCCCCCAGTTTACCACGTTCGCCGCTCAGATAGCTGATCGCCGAGTTCACCACGTCGAGCAGGGCCTGAGCCTCCGTGGCATCGTCCAGTTGATCGGAAATAAGTCCGGAGTTCATATCCGTGGATTTGACACTCCCGATCAACAATCCGATCCGGTCATTATCACTGCTGGTCGATCCCACCTGGAAGTTGGAGGCCGCGGCAGATTTGCTGACGATGGTTCCCGTGGAGGCAGCGAGGCTGGAATTGACCGTGATCGTCAGGCCGAGGCTGGCAAAGGAGACATCCTTGGTCGTACCCGTCGAGGGATCGGTGATCCCATATACGGTTTCCGAATAACGTTGGCCACCGGCCAGAGTCGCGCTGACAGTCATGCTCACTTGCGCTGCACCCGTGGAAACCACGGCGACGTTGTAAGTCTGACCGCTGGCCATGCCGGATGCGGCCTGCATGCCGGTGCTGGCCGTCCAGGTGCCGCCCGAAG
>JAKQBU010000549.1 GCA_029573975.1 Planctomycetota bacterium | reverse complement strand
TGTCTGCCGCCGGGGCGGATTCGGTCCTGATCCTTCACAGCTTCAGCCTTTTCAAGGTACGCAACAAACAATACGAGAGGGGGCGGCTTAACCGGATCGTGGCCCATCGATTCCGCTGTCTTTGCCGATGGCTGGCAGAGCATCCGCAGGAGTATCCGGTTTATACCTTTTCTGATTTGGCGGGCGCCCTGGTGGCAGGAGAATACACCGCTAAAAGCGTAACGCCCTGCCGGCTGGCCAGTCCCCGGGCTATTGTGCGCAAGGCGGTACAGTCCCTCAATAATTTATACTGGATTTAAGGTATGCAATGGATTGAATAGTGGGTATATGGAGATTATCGTATGCTGCCCGGCATAGCCAGATTTATTTTTAACATGCAGGAACGGTGCCTCGGCCGAAACAGTTTTTCTATCCTGCGGCAGTTGCGTATCAGCGAGCGGTGGCCGCGGGAGCGGCTGGACCAGCTCCGGCTGGAGCGCTTGCAGCGTATGGTTCATTTGGCCTATGCGCATACCCCCTATTGGCGGGAACTGATGGAGCAGCATAAAATCCGCCCGGAGGAGATTCGTTCGCTTTCGGATCTGCAGCGGTTTCCCCTGCTGGAAAAATCCACCCTGCGCAGATGCCGCGAAGAGATGGTCTGGCGGGAGGAGGGAAAGCGGGTGCAGTTGATCAGGACCAGCGGTTCGACCAACGAAGCTCTGCAATTTTACACCTCGTCCACCCGGGAAGCCCACATCAATGCCGCGCGGATGCGTGGGCACGAATGGATCGGAATTCGGCGCGGCCAGCGGGAAATGTACTTCTGGGGTTCGCCGGTGGAACTGAGCAAGCAGGACCGTATCAAACGGTTTCGGGACTGGCTGATTAACGACGGCCTGACTAACGGCTTCGAAATCACACCCGAACGGATGGCCTGTTATTTCGAATACTGGAAACAATGGCGGCCCCGCTGTATCTTCGGCTATCCCAGCAGCTTTGTCCTGATGGTTCATATGGCAGAGGCCCAGCATCTGCCCCTGACGGAGCTGAAAGAAAGGCACGGCCTGGGGACCATTTGCACTACTTCGGAAATGCTGACCGATGTGGACCGCAAAACCATTGGCGAAGCCTTTGGGGTACCGGTTTATGATTCGTATGGCCTGCGCGAGGCCGGCCTGGTCGGCCACGAATGCCAGTACTTTACCATGCACTGCATGGACGAACAGCTTCTCCTGGAAACCATCGACCCGCAGACCCTCCAGCCCACCGGCGGTCCGGGCGAACTGGTGGTGACGAACATCATGGGACCGGCCATGCCCATTCTCCGCTACCGCACGGGGGATATGGTCGAATTGTCTGATACTCCCTGTCCCTGCGGCCGGACCCTTTCCCGCATCCGGATCAGCGGCGGGCGGATCGCCGACTTTATCCTTACCGACCAGGGCAAATGGGTGGTCGGCTATTCCTTCATTTATATCTGCCGCTCCGTGAAGGGCATCACTAAATTCCAGGTCCGCCAGGACCGGGTAGGGGAAATCCGTATTCTGCTGGTAACCGATGCCAATTTCCCGCCCAACGGCATCGATCAGGTGGCCCAAGCGGCCCGCGCCCGGCTGGCCAGCACCGATACCATCCTGGTCCAGCAGGTGGACGACATCCCGCCGGCCCCTTCCGGAAAATACCGCCCGGTCATCAGCGCTGTGACCCAGCAGCTCATGGAACGCGGCCAGTTTAAGCCTACCCCATAAACGAAACTATTCCGCCGTTTCGACGACCAGCCGAACTGTCAGGGGGGACCAGGTATAGCTGCAAGCGGCGGAGGGCGGCATCATCTTGCCGTCTATCTCCAGCTTTTGTATCCTTTGCCAAAATTCCGGCGGCTGTTTTTCCAGAAACTCCTGCCATTCATTCCCTTTGAGAACAATCCCTTTCCGGAGTAAAACCGGTCCCAGTTTGTCCGCCACCAGATTAAACAACTTCACCTGGATCCGGCCGGTTTTGATTTCCCCATCCTGCTGCGTTTTCCGGTAGCTGATCTCCCGGCGAAACGAGACGATGGGACTGCCCCGGCGCATCGATATCCCCGCCAGCCCCGGCAGGGAGCCGCTCAGGGCGATCTGGCTGCCATCCAGAACGATAGCGGTGTTCAGATCATCTACCGGATGGCCGTCCAGAAAGACCGCCCGGATTTCCTCATCCAGAAACCATTCCGCTATTCCCAGCCCCTGGCAGCATACCTCGCGCAGCGACCGGCCGGTTACGACCTCGCAATCAAACCCCCGGCACAGAATTCCCTGAAAATTCGGAAGGTATCCGCGGCCAAAGAGCATCCGAACCAAAATCTGGTTTTCCATATCATCGGGTGTGCTTGCGCCATGCTTGACGGCGTTTTAGTTCAACTCCCGCAATTCCTTATCCAGGGGCGATGGTTCGGGAATAGAAGCTGGTTCGGGAGTTTCCTCCTGATAAGTACTCCGGCCCAGCTTCTCGGCCAGGCCCGGATAATAGGGATCAATCTCAAAGGCCCGCGACAGGGCCTTCATCGTCTGTTCCACATCCCCTTTTTCGGCAAAATAGTCCGCCAGCGCCAAAGAAGGAGTGGGATCTTTGAGGTTTTTCTCCTGGGCATA
>JAKQBU010000561.1 GCA_029573975.1 Planctomycetota bacterium | reverse complement strand
ACCATTCCCACCCAGCGGAAAATCGCCCTTCGGATGCGCCTCTACGAGACCTCGCAGGCTGTGGCCCTGGAAGGCATTGACGAAGATGGCCTCTCCGCCTCCGTATCGACTGACCACCCCAAAATACCGGCAAAAAATCCGGACGCCGCCCGCCGGACCATTATGCAGCAACTGCAAAAACTGGGGCAGACCATCTTTACCTGCATCTCCGTCGCCATCGACCTGGAAACCATCTACTTCTTTCCCGTCTCCCTGCTGAATCGGCTGCGAAATGATCTGACGGAAGCCCTGCTGGAAGTCCGTCTCCAAAACCGCCCCATATTACCCGGTGGGATCATAAAAAACGATGTACCCTACCCCCTTGCCTCGCTTGACTATCGCGGCAATGTCCTCAACGACAAGGCCCGGGCCTATTACCGCCGGCATGGTGTCGCTAAAATCGATCCTGCCGCCGAAACCGGCCTGGACCTTACCGGCAAAATCCTTATGCGTACCAAATACTGCCTGCGCCGCCAGCTAAACCTCTGCCCCAGCTCCCATCCCGGCCAGTCCGCCGCCCCCCTCCTCCTCACCGACCGGGAAAACCATTGCCTCGAACTCCGCTTCCGCTGCGGCCCCTGCGGCATGGACATCTTCCTGAAATAATCCCAACCTTTTTTGAAATGGTACACACGCTGCTGGTTTACCAGCGGATTATTTATATGAGTTCGGCATCGCTGCTGGGAATCCACGTCTGGGTATCATTGGCCAGGCGGATGCGGAGCCAGCCGCTGCGCTGCTCGAGCAGGTCAAATTCCGTCCCGGCATGGAGGGGCTGCTTGAAGCTTTCGGCGTAGTTATCACCATCGCCCTGCCGGGCGGTAACACTCTCGGAGATAATAACACCCTGGGGATTTTTATAGGAGCGGAAGCTCTCCAAAAACACCGAACCGGCCAGACCAAGGGCAATCACCATCGCTCCCAGCGGTATCCAGCGAATCCATTGACGTCCCCACAGCCAGAGGATGCCCGCCAGCCAGGCCAGGATCCAAAAAATGCCCGCCATCACAAACCGGCTGCGCAGGCTGAAGTCGTAATGCCAGAAAAACAGGGTGTGCAGCACGCGTTTTTCCGCCTGTACGGGGATCTGATCCAGCCGTTTGGTCCGCGCAAAAGTCAGATTGGCTTCCAGCTCAGGATGAGTTCCTCCTGATTTTTCCGCCCGCCGGTAATTCACAATCGCCCGGCCCAGCTCCCCCTTGAGCAGATAGGCGTTGCCGAGGTTGTAATACAGATACTGGTTGGCAATCCCGCCTTCCTCGATTAATTTCCGATACCGGAGAATTGCCTGATCGTATTCATCGCGGGCGGCGGCCGGATCGGAACGTACCTGTTCGTTGCCCTGCCGGAATGCCAGTTGGGCCTCGTTGGCCAGCCGATAAGCCTCTTCCGTCGTCAGTTTCGCCTGCACAGCCGGGGCCGCCAGCAGTACGATCATCCCTATAATCCACAATCCTTTTTTCATTTTCTGCTTTTCTTGCTCAATTGTTTCAGCAAATCCTTGATTTCCTCCGGATCAATGGCAACCGCATCACCGGCGTTGGCAGCAAAGCGGCTTTCCTCACAGGTCTGAAGAATGGCTCCGAACCGTTCCGCCGCTTCTGAATCCTGCCCGTTCTCCAGCAGCAGTCCCCTGCAATCCTGCGCCGTCAGAGAAGTCGATACGCGATGGTAACGGTCGCCGATAAACGCCCGCAGGATTTCCGCCAGCTCCGAATGGAAGGTTTTCGCGTCTGCCTCCCGTAGGTCTTTCAGCCGATGTAATTTTGCAATGGCCGTACCAGCCGCGCCTGCCTGTCGCCGGGCCGCCTGCCGCGCCGGATCGCTCCGCCGGGCCAGTCGAATCAGGATCATAATTAAAAATAGAACCGGCGGACCACCCCATAAAACCAGAAAACCCGGCTGGGTAAGCGCCCGCACGGGGGAAAAACCGGCATTGACCAGCAGCAGCGGCCCTTCGTAGTTGGCGGCGATTTCCTGGCGGACCGCCTCCAGTTTACGGGTTTGCGGGCTGATACTGATTCCTTCCGCCTGGGCCGCCGTTACGTTTTCCGTTTTGCTGACCTTCAGCGGAATCGGGACGCTGTACACGGTTACATATTTGCCTTCCTCAACATCAAAAAAACTTAACGGAATGCCGGGAATCTCGGTCACCTCGGCATGATTGGCCCGGATGGTCTGGGTGAATATCTTTTGATTTCCTTCCACTTTCGGGGCAGACTGGTCGGCAGGGATTTTGAAATTCTCCGCCAGTGGGGCAATCGCATTCAAATCCGGTGTCGTCACCCTCTTTAGCAAATCTCCCGTAATTTGGATGGTCAGGGTTATCGGATCGCCGACATTTACCTCGGTCGGCTGGGCCGAAGTCTGGATGGAATAACGTCCCACCAGGCCGTTAAAATTGGCTGGTTTCCCATCCTCCGGCAGCGGTCTGACTTCCAGGGCCGCCGGCTGGGAGGCTGCCTGAAACCGTTTGTATTCCCTCCGCGAAAAAACATTATCAAACATGCTGTCAAATGGATCGCGGCTTCGGGACGATCGGGCCGTGGCGATTTCACAGGAAAGGGCGGCTGCTGGGATCTGAAGGGTGCCTTCTTTTTTCGGAATGAGAATTTTACGAAAAAATACTTTTACGCAGTTTTGCCCTTGATAGTCGGCGGGACTCTGTGAGGCCACCAAAGCGGCATTGTTAACATTAACCTGCAAAAGCTGATCTTTCGAAACCTGTTCCTCGGCGGCCTCTTCGAAAATAAAATCCTCCTCATCCAGCCAGGCAGGTACGGAAAAGGAAAAGTTTCCGATGCTGCGGTTCTGCACCAGATCCCGCTGAATGTACCAGTTCACGGTCATGATAACCGGCTGACCCACATAGCATTTGGTATCCGAGAGGGTCATTTCCAGATGAATCTTATCGCTGGTTTGCGGCGCGAGAATATTCACCTCCACCGGATTGGTCTGATACTTATTCCCTTCGATTTCCACCGTCACCGCCGGCAATCGGTTAACGCCCGTCTTTGCGGCGGTCAGTTGATAGATCATTACATAGCGTTTGACTACGTTCTGGCTCTGCCTGCCGTTACTAATGGTGATGCTGGTTTGGGAAATGTTCTGTCCGCGGATGCTTTGCGGCGACCATGGCTGCAAAGGGGTGACATCAGCCTTCCCAGGCTGGTCGGAACCATCGATAATGATCTGGTACTGGAACGGCTCGCCCTGATAGATATCCCCTTCCTGCACCGCACTATACACCCGGATATTTTCACCGCCGGCATTCAGCGCGGTAAGGCAGAAAACCAAGACGGCCGTCAAAATGGTAAAAATAGATTTCTTCCCGTTCATCTACCAGTCCCTCTCCACCGGTTTATAGCCGCCGATCCGCACTTTCTGTTTTTCCTCATTGCGGCGTCTTTCCTCATCCAGAATCTGCTGGGCAGTGGCGTCCGGTGCCTGCATTTCTTCCTGGGGCTGCGGCTGCTCCTCCTGCTGATTTTCCTCTTGCTGTTTTTCCTGTTGCTCTTGTTGCTGCTGTTCCTGCTGTTTTTCCTGCTCTTGTTGATCTTTTTGTTCTTGCTGCTGCTGTTGTTGTTGTTGTTTGGGGAAGGCATCCAGGGCCTTTTTCAAATTCTCTATCGCAGCGTTTTCCGCCTCCAGGGCCGGCTGGGGCTGTGTCTGGTGAAGCTGATCCGCAGCCGACTGCTGGTGCTGGGTTGCCTGCCCTAATTCACTATTCACAGTCTCCAGGATTTTTCGGTTTTGTTCCATTTTTTGAGCGGTGTTCGGGTCTGGCGTTGCCTGTCCGTTTTGCTGGGCCTGCGCCTGGGCTTGCTCCTGCTGCTGCATCATCTGCTGGGCTTCCGTTTGGGCATCGGCGGTATCCTTCCGCAAAGTTTTCTGCTGTTCGGCAAACTGGTTAAAATCCTCCTGCTTCTGGTCGGCGGGATTTTGCGGCAATTGCCCCGTCTGCTGGGCCAGGGCCGTCTGCCGTTCCAGCAGCTTCTTGATCTTCTCGGCCAGGTCCTGCTGTTGCTGCTGTTGTTTCTGCTGCTCCTGCTGTTTTTTTAACTGATCCACAATATCCTTCATGATCAGCCGGATCACCGCAATATTATGGGTGGCCTCCGCATCATCCGGATGAATCTTCAAGACCTCCCGGTACTGGTGGATACTGGTGGTAAAGGCCTCCACCGCCTTTTGCAGATCGCTGTCCCGCTGTTTCATCCCCTGCTGAAAGTAGCAATTGCCCAGATTGAATTTCGCCCGCGCCACCAGTTCCATGTCCTTACTCTCGGCCGAAACCTCCCGGTACAAATTCATCGCCTGTTCCAGGTCGTCCAGTTTATAAAAACAGTTGGCCTTATTGTACTGGATTACCGGGTCCTCCGGCCCTTCCAGCAGCGGCTGCTGATATTGCTTCAGCGCCTCATCATAGTTGCCCGCCTGATACGACTGGTTTCCCTCTTTGACAATTTGCGCAGCCGACTGCGCCAGCAGGCTCACTGCCGGGAGTAACAGCCACAAGGCCATCGCTATCAGACTATATCTTTTTACGCTCACTGATCATTGCCTCGATCACCAGTAGTCCCAGCGCCAATGCCAGGAATATCTGGAATTTTTCATCATATCGCAGTACGGTAGTCGATTCCAACTCTTTCTTTTCCGAAGTAGCCATCACGGTTTCGTAAAATTCAGCCAGATTGAAGTTGCCGGTTGCCACATTCAGATATTTTCCACCGGGCGTGGCGAACACAATCTCCCGCAGGGCGTCGCCATTGAGAATCGACCACACCTCCTCCCCCTTGTATTTCAAAAAGGTCTTTTCCCCATTCGGCCCGGTAATCGGTATCCGGCTGCCTTCCTGCTCATTACCCAGCCCGATCGCAAAAATCCGGATGCCTTCCTGGGCGGCGTCTTTGGCCGCCTCGAGCGGGAAACTGTCCTGATCCTCCCCATCGGTAATCAGGATGATATCCTTGAAATCCCGCTCCCGCTGATCGAAGACCTCTTTTTCGGCCTTGCGAATGGCATCGCCGATCATGGTGCCGCCCCGGGCGATGCTACCTGGGGACAGATCCTCCAGCATCATGCGGAAGAAGCCGTAATCCAGCGTGAGCGGGCACTTCACCGCCGCGGTTCCGGCAAAGGCCACCAGCGCCACGCGGTCGCCCTTCAGCCGGTCGAGGCAGTCGCGGATCGCCAGCTTTGACCGCTCCAGCCGGTTGGGCCTCAAGTCCTCTGCCAACATGC
>JAKQBU010000544.1 GCA_029573975.1 Planctomycetota bacterium | reverse complement strand
TCTGCAACCATAGGGATTCCGGATTTCCTGCTGCTTGCCTCTGTCTGCCAGACAAGCTTCGTTTCCAGCGTCAGGGTAATCATAGTGGTTTACTCATGAATTGCAAGAAGTTTTGACTGGCATTTGGCCAATACCACTTTTGACGGAACCGCCAAAAGTCGATATTGACTGCCAAAAACGGCTCTGGCTCTCCCATAACAAGGGGCCCAAGAGCTTTTGACGCTGGCGTCACAAGTGGACTCTAGTGAGGATTATAACTCAGTATCCACTGCTGATTGAGGAACTTTTTGACGAACTCTAAACATATTTTTTCCTGGAATTGTCCTATTTTCCGTTGAAATTCCGTAAGTGGCTTGAATAACTTCTCCTATAATCAAAATATAATGTACAAAAATAGCATAATCAAAAATAACAGGCAGGCGAGGAATTTGTAGTTGCCCAGTCCTTTCCAGCCGGGGCTTTGCAGGGATTCCAGCGGATGCGACCAGACCAACTGGCAGCTTTGTGCGGTATGTTGATGCGGCCTAAGAAAGGAACCAACAACCAGGATTAGCGAACAAGCCGCAAACAAACAGAAAGTCATAATCATGAAGGGAATATCATAGTTTTGCCACAATTGCCACATGCCGGACAGGGCGGGCAGGTGGTGGTTCAGCCAGTGGAATAATCCTTCATTAACCTTAAACCAGTCGATAATAAACACCAGAAATCCCAGGAATGATCCGATGTAGAGGGCAGCCCGGGCGCCGGCGGCGGAGGCTTTTCGCCAGAAAATGCCCCAGACAAAAACGGCGGTAATCGGCGGGGCAATATAGCAGATCATGGCATTTAATCCCTGGAAGATGCTCTCGAACCGGCTCAGGAACGGGGACCAGGTAATGGCGGCTATCATGCCGACAAAGGTAGCGATTCGCCCAATCCGCACCAATTTTTGGTCGGGGGTTTCCGGCTTCCAGCGTTTATAGATGTCGTGGCTGAAGAGGGTAGCGATGGAATTTAACGCCCCGGATACGGTACTCATCAGCGCGGCTAGCAGAGCCGCGGCGACAATCCCTTTCAGACCGACCGGCAGCAGATGGGTTATCATAAAGGCATAGGTATCGGAGGAATCCTTTATTTCATCGGGCAAGGTTCCCTGATGAATCAGGCCGGCACAAATCAAACCGGGCAGGACAAAGATGAAGACCGGTAAGATTTTAATAAAGCCGGCAAAAAGCGGACCTACCCGGGCATGGTTTTCATCCCTGGCGCCCAAGACCCGCTGTACAATAGTCTGATCGGCGCACCAGTACCAAAGGCCGATGATGGGATAGCCGATAAATACCGAGTACCAGGGCAGCCGGGAAGCATCGTCGGCGGATCGGAGCATGGTCAACTTGACTGGCTCTACATGGGCGGTCAAGCCCTCCCAGCCGCCGATTTTCCAAAGCCCGATCCCGGTTACACAGGCGGCCCCGGCTACCAGAATCACGGTCTGGATCGACTCGGTGACAACGAGCGCCATCAGCCCCCCAACGATGGTGTACAGGCCGGTTAGTACAGAGATGGAAATAATGCTCACCATGATATCGACACCAAAAAGCCCGCGCAGGACTACCGCACCGGCATAGAGCGAACCGCCGATATGGATAAAAATGGCGGATACAATCGATAATAGGGCCAGCCAGTC
>JAKQBU010000521.1 GCA_029573975.1 Planctomycetota bacterium | reverse complement strand
GGCGGTGTACGGGGATTTCTGTCTGGATGCCTACTGGCTCCTGGATCCGCGGGGCGGCGAGATTTCGGCGGAAACGGCCCTGGCCAGCCAGGCGGTAGCCCGCCATTATTATACCCTGGGCGGTGCGTCCAATGTGACGGCGAATCTGGCGGCTCTGAAACCGGCGGGCATCCGGGCCATCGGGGCGGTGGGAAACGATATTTTCGGCAAGGAGATGCTGCGCCAGCTTCAGGAGATCGGCGTGGATACCCGCTCGCTGATTGTGCAGCCGGAAAATTATAATACCGTCACTTTTGCCAAGCGCTATCTGAATGACCAGGAGCAGCCGCGGATCGATTTTGGATTTTTCAATAAGCGGTCGCTGAAAACCGACCAGGCGATTTTGGCGGCGCTGCGGGAGGCGCTGGAGTCCTGTGACGCGGTGATTTTTAACCAGCAGGTGCCGGGCAGTATTCCCAATGAAACATTTATTGACCGGGCCAATGAATTATTTAAAACGTACCAGGACCAAATCGTCCTGTTTGATTCCCGCCATTATGGGGACCGGTTCAAGCATGTGTATCGCAAGACCAACGATATCGAGGCGGCCCGTTTGAACGGCGTGGAAGCGGCGCTGGGCGATGTGATTCCGCTGGAACAGGTGAAACAATTTGCCGCCCAACTGTACCGGGACAGCGGCAAGCCGGTCTTTTTGACCCGGGGCGCCCGGGGAATCCTGGTGTCGGACGCGGAAGGTCTGCATGAAATACCGGGGATTCAGATTTTGAAGAAGATTGATACGGTGGGAGCCGGCGATACGGTGATCAGCGCGCTGTGCGTGGCCCTGGCGGCCGGAGTGAAGCCGGCGGAGGCGGCGGAATTCGCCAATTATGCGGCCGCGGTTACCGTCCAGAAGCTCTTCCAGACAGGCACCGCCAGCGGCGAGGAAATCCTGGAAGTTTGCGAAAACGCCGATTTTATTCACCAGCCGGAACTGGCCGAAAACATTCGTCAGGCGCGCTATCTGGCCGGCACGGAAATCGAGTTATGCCATCCGGCGGAAACCCTCGCCCTGGGCCGGATCAAACACGCCATTTTTGACCACGACGGCACGATCAGCTCGCTGCGGCAGGGCTGGGAACAGATTATGGAGCCGGTCATGGTCAAGGCGATCCTGGGCAGCCGCTATCAAACCGCCGATGAGACGCTTTATCACAGGGTCGTCAGCCGGGTGCGGGAGTATATCAATCAATCGACCGGCATCCAGACCATCCTCCAGATGGAGACACTGGCGGACATGGTCCGGGAATTCGGACTGGTGCCGGCGGCGGAGATCCGGGATGCCTTCGGGTATAAAAAAATCTATAATGACGCCCTGATGGAAATGGTCAATCAGCGCCTCCGCAAGCTCCAGGATCACCAGCTCGATCTTTCGGATTATATTCTGAAAGGGGCCGTCGAATTTTTGCAGGCCCTCAAAGAAAGAGGCGTCCGGCTCTATCTGGCCAGCGGAACCGATTATGCCGATGTCGTCCATGAGGCGAAGGTGCTGGGCTATGCCTGTTTATTTGACGGTGGGATCTACGGCGCGCTGGAACACCAGCGCCACTGCACCAAGAAAATGGTGATGGAAAAGATCATACAGGAAAACCATCTTAGCGGGCCGGAACTGGCCGTTTTTGGGGACGGCCCCGTCGAAATCCGCCAGGCCCGCCGGCGGGACGGCATCGCCGTCGGGCTCGCCAGCGACGAGATCCGCCGGCACGGCCTGAACCAGGAAAAACGAACCCGGCTGATCAAGGCCGGCGCCCAGCTCATTATTCCTGATTTTTCGCAGGGCCGTCTGCTGGCCGACTTTCTTTTCCACCCGCGGTCCCTGCCGGACACTCCTTCCAAGGCCGCCCATTCGCAGGCAGCCCGCTAAATTCCCCGGACCCGCTTCCCACCCCACCGGACCGGCGGCGGCGCGTGCCGTTTCCTGCCCGCGATCCTCAATTCACAGTACTCCCCCAGCCAGATTGCCCGGCCGGCTCACACCGGCGGCGTTGGCGGCCCGGACGCGATATTCCAGTTCGATCTCGTGCCGCTGGCCGGTCAGGGTAATGGTGGTCTGATCGGTGGTGGTGATTAGTTGCCATGGCTGGCCGGATGGTTTTGGGGAAAGTTCCCTCCGCTCAATCAGGTAGTTTTGTACCGGTCCCGTGCCGGGCGTGGCGGCGGGCGGCTGCCAGGTAAGCCGGACCAGGCCGGGGGCGAGGATGTGCAGCCGCAGATTCCGCGGGGCTGCCGGGGCGGTCAGGGCCTGCCCCTTCCGCCGCGGACCCCAGCCGATATACCGCAGTTTTTGCGGCTGGTCGGCAACATCGACCTCCGAGCGTTTCAGGCATTCTTTCATGACTCGTTTCAGTTCGGCAAAACTTTTCGACCGCGCTGCCCGATTTATTCGCCAGACCGCCAGCCGCTGCTTCTGCAGACGGTTAGCCAACAGGTAAATATGATACCGCATTTGCAGCCTGGCCCGCAGAACATGGGGAAAATCCCCGGCATGTAACGAATAGCCGCCCAGCATCTGCCGGGCCAGGGCGTCGATCTCACTTTCACGGGCAGGGAAAACGGGCATAAAACGATCCTTTCACCACAAGAACAGGCAAAAAATAAAAAAACAATAACCAAACCACGGATTACACCGATTAAAAAATTCATGAACCACAGATCCCGAGAGGGTACCAGGGGTAGGTTTCACGGATGACACGGATTGAACAAGCCTTCTTCTTTAATCTGTGAAATCTGTGTAATCTGTGGTTCCATTTCTTGATTCCTTATTTTCAGACAGGAGAACAGGATCCCTGGAACAGCTTCTTTATTCTTATCCAGTACATTCTGTTATCCCGTCTGATTTTTTTTACCACAAGTTCACTAAGATCACGAAGTGCAGCAACCTTTTTTTCTTTTGACTTCATGTGCTTCGTGTCCTCGGTGGTTTACTACCTTTCGCCGTGCCTGCTACAGTACGACCGTGGCCACATTGCTCGGCAGACTCTCCCCGGCGGTATTGGAGCTCTTGACGCGGTACTGCATTTCAATCCCGCGCGGCTGAGCGGTGAGATAGATCTGGGCTTCATAGACACTGGTAATCAGGGTCCACGGTCCCGGTATCCCCCCGCCGGCAGGCTGGTCAGACCGTTCGATCAGGTAGTTGCGGACGGCCCCGCCGGAGCCGGAGGCCGGCTTGTCCCATTTCAGGGTCAGGCAGCCCGGCCCCTCCAGGATGGCCACCAGATTGGTGGGCTGGCCCGGAGCGGCGATCGGGGTGGGCGGGGTCTTGGGACCCCAGCCGATCTCAGAGAGTTTCACCGGGTCGCTGCTGACATCGACCTCGGAGAGCTTCAGGTCATCTTTCATCAGGGCCACCAGGGCCTCCAGCTTCTGGC
>JAKQBU010000512.1 GCA_029573975.1 Planctomycetota bacterium | reverse complement strand
ACGGGGATTAATAATACGTTTTTGGCTCTCTGCTGCGCACTGGTGGTGGTGGTAACTGTATTGCTAATATATACTTACAGATCGAAAGTGCAGGTAACTCGCAGTTAGGGTATCTGATCAGGATTTTCGCAAGTCATTATTTCAGGTTTTTGAAAACGGCTGGGAGGGAAGCATTGCCTGCAGGGCCGAGAGGCCCATTCTCACGCCGCGGGCGCTCTACACCTTTGACGTTCCCGCTGGTCGCTGCGGGTTGCTGTAAGTGTTTATTTTTGGTTTTGGGAAATTGTCGTAAGTCCATATATTTGATTTGGCGAAATTGATATAAGTGCTTATTTTACGTGGAAATGCATAGTCCGATAATAAAGTAGGGATTATAACGGTTGTAGCGGTTGGGTAAGATTTTTGGTAAGATGGATAAGATATTTGGTAATTTGTAACGGTTAGGTTGAGTTGGTAAATGTTGAATAAAGTATAACAAAAGATGAAGATTTTGCTATAAAACATAGGTAAAACAGGTGAAAACATGAGCAAAACATGTATAAAAGTGAATGGTATTGGCACGTGGCAATAGAGGAAATTACGAATTATGAGTTACGAGTTACGAATTAGAGGAGGGGGAGATTATCCAGATTGCCTAGATTAACAGGATGAAAAAATCGGGAAAGAGGAAGACGGCTGGCCACACCGCCTCAAGGTCGGAGGGGTGGGACGGTTGGTTGAAGGAGTCTTTCGGACTCGGGCGCATGGAACACCGGTTTCCCCCCGTGAAGAAAAAGAAAACAAGGTTTCCTGAAAAGCTGAGAGACCGGTTTTTCAAGCTGGGAAAATAGTGCTTTCCACCCGACCAGATGGGGAGGAAAAGGCGATGTCATTGGGAATAGCGCATAGGCTTTATGCGACTGTTCCTTTTAATCATTCTTTAATCAGGTATTCGGGTAGGGACCGAGGAACCGTTCGCCGTTGAAATGGATCAGGTGGGAAGGGGCGTCGGCGACCCAGACTTCGGTTTCCCAGGCGATTTCGCTGAGATACCGGCTCATCAGGGAACGGGTGGAAAAGGCGGTTACATAGACCAAGCCTGCTTTGGTACCGGCAAATAGCTGAGACAACTCTGTATGCCTTTTGGCATCGACAGGGCCGTGGCTGGTTACGGATTCAACCAGCAGCAGCCAATTCCTCTCGGGGCAGAAGAACACGACATCCGGCATTTTACCATGCGAATCGATATTGACACCAAGGTTAGCCAATAGCGACGCATCAAAGTATCCCCATTTGTCACCGGTATCTCCAGCGTAAACAAGTACGCCACCCGGTACAAAACGCGGCCCGAATTCCTCAATAATGGCCCGTATTAACTCGCTATGCTCCCCGGGGCTGAGGGCAATTTTCTTTCCGGGAGCAATTTTGACAGGAACCTGGTTCTGCTTTCGCGCCCTGGCATACCGGGCAGTTAATGTCTGACGATTAGCAAGGTAAGAAACTACATTTTCGTGCCAACCTTCCGAACCGAAGGAACGCAGTAACTGTAAGGCATTCGGTTCTATCTGATAAACCGCCTTGGGACTATTGACAGGCCGGTTTGGAGCATCCGGATTATAAAGAGCAAGGCCCGCTTGTACAAACTGGTGCATCGTTTGTCGTCTTACGGTTTCCCGGGTATTCGGCGCATAGGTTTTTGCGTAATGCCGTTTTGCCCAATCCATGATGGGTGTTATTCCCATAAGGGGATTTTTTGACTGCTTCCAGGTTTTACCAGGGGTCAGGTCTAACAAGGCCAGTAAGCAGAGGGCGGAACGTTCGTTCTGCTGCATTCGGGGCATCCCTAAAGTCGCCAATATCTGAATAGCTTCCGTAATATGCTTGTGCGTTTTCTTTTGGTTCATTCTGCTATTTTCTCTATTTGTTCGTCAATCGTGTCCTGGGCAAGGTCTTTGTGGTGCATGGCCCACTGGCCCAGTTTTTTTAATACCGCGAGAGCCGGATATTTCATCCGTTTAAGATCGGCGGCATTGACCTGGGTATGACCGCTGAAGCACCGGAAAAAATTGTCCACGGCGGTTGAATTGAGATAAAGGGCTAACCCTCTGGCCATCGATTCCGGCAATCCTTTTCGGCCAGTATGGAATACATTCAGGTGATTTTCCAGGCCCAGCCATTCGACGCCGGGAAAATCGCCGGGGTCAATCACGGCGGCGACAATCCGGCGTTTTTCCTCCTTGGAAGAAAACCGTCGAACCACGGTATAAAAGCCGCTGGGATATAACCATTTTTCCGTTTCCGGCTGGAGGAGGATGGCATTGGGTTTTTTGCCGCCTGCAATCGGCCAGCGGGCGGATGGGCTGGAAAAGTGGCAGGGATACAACAGGGGCACGGTTCCCGGTTCGGGCATACTGCGGAGGTATGGTTTCAGCCGAAAATCCACTACCGGCCCGGTGGAAACCTGAATTCCCAGATCATCCAAAGAAAACCGGAAGGAGCCGGAAGCCGCCAAGCGGTCTTTTCCCGGTGACAAGGGGATATGCAAAAACATCTCCGGGTCATCCGGATGCACGATTTGAGGAAAGGAATACGATGCGGTAGAAAGGTCGCTAAAGGTGTCATCGGTCGAAGTAGAGATAGTAACTTTACGGGGTTGGCCCGCTTTTTCCAGCATGATAATGATATTTTCCTGCAGGACGCTGTCTTCCCGAAAGGCTTTATCCCTGGCGGCAAAAAGATGAAGGTGCCGAATCGCAGAGTGTTTGAATACAAATTCCCGGAAGGGACGGTAATAGGGACCGTTGCAAAAGCTGCGCGGGATAATGGCGACCAGATGACCGCCGGGTTTCAGCAGTGACAGGGACAAGGCCACAAAGGCCGAGTAGAGATTCACGGTTTCAATGCCTACGGAACGTAAGGAGCTGCGATGACGCGAATCACTGGGAATTTTTTTGTAGGGAGGATTCATAATGCAGTGGGTATAGTTTTTCGTTTGTTCCGCCCATAAGCTGTCGGCCGTTAAAATATTCTTCGCGGATTCCAGGATAAAATCTTCGCAGAGAATCCGCCAGGAGAAACGGCTGCCATGCTGCCGGGCCATGGACCCGCACAAGGCAAGGTTTTTTTCCAGATACGGGTGCATGACCGGATCTATTTCCCAGGCATCCACATCGATGTTACAAAGAGGCGTATGTTTGCTTATCCGGGCAACAAAAGCGGAGGTCAGACTGCCTACACCTGCGCCAGGATCCAGCAGGATGATCTGGTTTTGTATCGGCTGGGGAAACAGAGACGCCATAAAAGCAGCGGTGGAGGCAGGAGTCATATATTGACCGAAGGCGGATTTGGTTTCCACTTTCAGTTTGCCGTTAGCAAGCTTTCGGGAGGCATCGGCTCTGGCAAGCAGATTTATGGTATTGTTTAATAAAGCTTCGGTCATTTACAATCCACCTTTCGAGGGATCTTCTTCATTCTATTTATCCACTCATCCATCTCAAAACTCTATATAATACTAACACAAGATACAGAGAGTAACAATAACCGGCAGTCGAATAGTTATAATTATCTGTAATTAAATAACATACAAATACTCAAAGTTGAATTCCCCTACCCCAAGTTCCGCAGTTAGCCCGCATTTCTCACGGACTTTCGATTTTATCGGTTTTTTGGCTCGCCTTCTGCGTTCTCACCGCTAGGCGTCTTGCAGCCAGTGTTGTGCGAGGAGGGCGAAGTCGCAAAGGTCAACGGCTGCATCGCCGTTGATGTCGGCGGTGCCGGCTAAGGAGGCGGTGTCCGACAGCCAGCGGGCGGCCAGATAGATCAAATCTTCCAGGGCCACGCCGCCGGGGCAATCCAGATCGCCGTTTTGAGCCAGAACCCAGCTTAGCTGGGGGTAATCGACCAAATCGGTGCACAGCCGCCAGATGTCGGCTGAGCCGTTGGCGGTCTCGCCGAGGAAATCCCAGGCCGCGGCGGTGAAGGTTGCCCGGGTTTTCATTTCGGCGGTGGTTTTGCCGACCACGCCGGCCCCGCCGGCACTGGTGGCCTGCTGGGAGGTGTCCTTGTCCCAGAAGCAACTGGTAACGGTTCCGCCGGAGGAATATCCCAAAAAGCCGCCGACATCGGTAGAATAACCGGCAACCACTTGCCCGGTGGAAAAACTGTTTTGAATGATGCCCAGCCGGTTTCTGCCGGCCAGGCCGCCGGCCTGCCGTAAATAATAATAGGGACCTGAAACGTTGCCGGTGGCATAACTATAATAGATATTTCCCCAAAAATTATCACCGACCAACCCGCCGATATAATAGGAATATGTCCATACGGTTACTTTTCCGGACGCAAAGCATTTATTGATTATGGCGCTGGTGGTGCTGTTTTCCCCCACCAGGCCCCCGACCGCGTAGGAATCATCCTGGATCGTCAGATTGACAAAAGCGGAAGAGGTCTGGACATTGGCGCTGTTACTGCCGACTAAGCCGCCGGCACAGAGGGTATGATCGCCCGTACAGGAGATCGTACCGGCAGTCCGGCAATTGCGGATGGTGCCGGTGTTTACGCCCGCCAGACCGCCGATATAAAAAGAATCCTGCCCGCCGGTGATTTTTACATTTTCCAGGGTGAGATTTTCGACCACAGCCCCGGCGCCAAGCTTGCCGAAGAGACCCAGATAGTCATTTCCCGTATTCAGGGTATGGATGGTCAGATTCGTGATTTTAAAACCCCGGCCGTCGAAGCGGCCGGTAAAGGGGGTTCCCTCAAAACTCAGGTTGGTGTTATCCGTATCGGGTGCGATTACCGCCTGGTTAAAAGCGGCCGTCATGATAAGGATATCGCCCGTCAGAATAAAACAACTGCCCCAGTCGGCGGACGCCGTGGAGAGGTTCACCAGGTCCGTAACGGTGGCCAGTTGAAACGGATTTTCCGGGCTACCGTCCCCCCCGCCGCTGTACGTGCCGGCGTGGAGCGGAGTCAAGAAAAAACAACCCAGAACGAACACCCGAACGATTTGCTTTATAGCCATAAAACGCACTCCTCTTTTGGGTTTGGGTAAAACCGAGCCTTTTAATAGATATAAGATTTAGTGTGACATGAATGAGTGGAAAAATCAAGAAAAAAAGGGGGTGCCAGGGATGGCAGGCAGAGAAAAGAGTGTCGTTGTACCTGTCCTTTCGATCCCCAAACCATTACAAGCCAGACACATAGGATCCGACAAGAGGATTTGGGGAATCTACCCATCCGTGCAGGTCCGATAAGCGGGGGGAGAGGGGAGAAAATCGGGGGGCGGTGGTTTGGAATCGGGGTTATTGTATTGTATGCTATGATGGAAGCCCTTTGCGGGGCCGCGGAAATACTATGGATAGATATCAGGAACGAGAAATAGTACGGCGGCATGTGCGCGAGAAGCAGTTGACGGCGGCGGCCGCGGCGGCGGTGCTGGGGATGCGCCGGCCGGGCGGGGAGGTTCTGAATATAATCCGGCTGCTGGGCAATGCCGATCCGGAGGTGCGTAAGGGGGCGATTCGCAATCTGGCGGGGGTCGGGGGCAGTGCCGCCCAGGCGGCGATCGCCAAGCAGACGGGCGATGCGGAACCAGGGGTGCGGGCGGAGGCGTGCCGGGCGCTGGGGCGGCTGCGGGCGCACGCGGCCAAACGGCAGTTGTACGACCTGCTGGGGGATCGCCGGTATGAGGTGTGTCTGGCGGCGGCGGAGGCGCTGGCGGCCATGGGAGACAAGCACGGGCTGCCGTATGTCGTTCGGCTGGTTTGCGCCGGGGGAATCCAGCAGATGCCGGCGCTGCGGAGTTTCTGCCAGATCACGGGGCAGAAATTTCCGCAGAACTCCACCGGTCTGGCGGAGGCGATCCGCTGGATACGGTTTCATGAGAAAGACATCATGAAATTTTAGAGAATATCTACAATTACATATTCAAAATCCAAACAACCGCTTTGATTCCCTCCCTCACGGTCGGACTGCAAACCAAGAAGAACACCTCCCTGCCTACGGCAGGAAGGTGCCACCCTGCCGCCAAAGGCGGAGGGCGTTTTTGTGGGATAAAACCATCGCCTGTTCTGCGAACAGACGCTGCCACCCGTCGGACTGGTTCGGAAAGCGAAGATGGTATGCACAGCATACCCTACCAGACTCTTGCAAATATTGTTCTTGGCGGTTATTGTATTATCCAGAGAAGATGGTATGCACAGCATACCCTACCGGATAAATGACGGCAGTGAGAATATGGAGAAGATGCGGCAGGTATGATTACGATTAATGAGAATTTTATGAAGTTGAAGGCGGGGTATTTGTTTCCGGAGATCTCGCGGCGGGTGGCGGCGTATCAGAAAGAGAACCCGCAGGTGCGGATCATCCGGCTGGGGATCGGCGATGTGACGCTGCCGCTGCCGGCGGCGGTGATCGAGGCGTTCCACAAGGCGGTAGGGGAAATGGCGGAGGCCAAGACCTTCAAAGGATACGGGCCGGAGCAGGGGTATGATTTTCTGATTCAGGCGGTGATCGATAATGATTTCCGG
>JAKQBU010000505.1 GCA_029573975.1 Planctomycetota bacterium | reverse complement strand
CGGGCACGATTACCCAGCCGGAAGTGAATCTGGTTGGTTCCTGGGGAGTGGGGGATGGCGGCGAAATAGAGGTCTGGATTGTGAAGAACGCTGGTTTGGGGGACCAGACTACGTTATTTCATATGGGATCGACCACTGAAGCCATACCCTTTGACCTGAGTGTAGCGGTGATGCCGGGTGATACGTTTGATTTTGTACAAGGCGCCGGTGCTGGAATGGGCGGAGAAAATTCACCTTTCGATGTAACCATTACCGAAGTGCCCGAACCGGCGACGATGGCGCTGCTGAGCATGGGCGCTCTGGCCCTGCTGCGGAAACGAAAATAATTGGCTGGAAAAATCTGGAAAAGCTTTTGATAATCAATTAGAATTAACATAAGCCTCGCGGGTTGAATCTGCGGGGCTTATGTTTTATATTAAAAAAGGATGAAATAGTATGGAGCAAACAAAACAAGTGAGTGTGGTATGCGGGGCGGGGCGGGGGATGGGGTTGGCGATAGCCGAGGCCTTGGCGCGGCGGAGGGACCGGTTGGCGCTGATTGATGTGTTGTATCGGGATGCGAGTTTAAAGGCCAAAGCGGCGGAAAAATTCGGGAAAGATGTACTGCTGGAGGCGGTGGATATTTCGCAGTCGCAGCAGGTGGCGGATTTTATGGGCAGGGCGGCAGAACGGTTCGGGCGGATCGACTGCCTGGTAAATGCGGTCGGAGTGAACCGGCCGGCGCCGGCGCTGCAGGTGACGGATGAGGACTGGGATTTTACGCTGAATGTGAATTTGAAGGGGGCGTTTCTATTGTCGCGGGAGGCGGCAAAGGTGATGGCGAAGCAGAAATACGGGCGGATTGTGCATATCGGCTCGACGTCCTCGATTGTTTCCTGCCCCAGCGCGGTACCTTATACGGCCTCCAAGCACGGAATGGTAGGGCTGGTGCGGGCGCTGGCCAGCGACCTGGCGCAGTATGGAATCATGATTAACCTGGTTTGTCCGGGGATTACGGATACGGAGATGCTGGACAAGGTGATCTGCCAGCGGGCCGAGCAGATGGGGTTGACGCCGGCGCAGGTACGGGAGGACATGCGGCGGAAGACGCCCGACGGGCGGCTGGGCAAGTGCAGCGATGTGGCGGCGGCGGTGCTGTTTTTGGTGGCGCGAGAAACGGAGCATATTAACGGGCAGATCCTGACGGTGGATGGGGGACGCAGTTTGAATCTGGTGTAAGCAAGAAAATCAAAGAGCAAATATAAAAATTAAGGAATAACTAATTATGGCGAAGGATTTATTTCGGTTGGATGGCAAGACGGCACTGGTGACGGGCAGCAGCCGGGGGATCGGGCTGGCACTGGCGAAGGGACTGGCGCAATATGGGGCGGACGTGGCGATCAGTGCCCGGCACGAAGAGGAACTGGCCTTGGCGAAGAAAGAGATCGAGACGGAGACCGGTCGCAAGGTGTGGACGTTTACGGTGGATATGCTGGAGACGGCCAAGCTGGATGGATTTTTCCAGAAGGTGGTGGAGCAGACCGGCGGGGTGGATATTTTGCTGAACAACGCCGGGATCAATGCCCAGTATCCGGCCGAGGAATTTCCCTATGAGGTATGGCAAAATATCATAGGGACAAATTTGAATGCGGTCTTTGTATTGTCGCAGGCGTTTTGCCGGCATCGCAAGCAGGTGGGCAAGGGCGGCAAGATCGTCAATACCGGCTCGCTGATGTCGCATATGACCCGACCGAAGAATCCGCCGTACGCGGCCAGCAAGGGTGGGGTGCTGCTGCTGACCAAGGCGCTGGCGGTGGAGTGGGCGAAATATGGAATTACGGTGAATGCGATCGGGCCGGGCTTTTTCAAGACGAAGATGACCCGGCATGTCTATACGGATGAGAAGTTTAACCAGTGGGTGGAGAGCCGCGCCCCGATGAACCGGTGGGGGGAGCCGGAGGAACTGGTGGGGGCGGCGGTATTTTTGTCTTCGGAGGCCAGCAGCTTTGTGACGGGGCAGATTGTTTATGTGGACGGCGGGATTCTGGC
>JAKQBU010000546.1 GCA_029573975.1 Planctomycetota bacterium | reverse complement strand
CCTTCTGCCTCCTGGGCACTATCCGGCAGCGGCACTTCGGGGGATCCCTATACTATTGCCAGCCGGGAGGATTTTGACGAGTTCTGCGCCAATTCAGCCTACTGGCTGAGCGGCGTTTATACCCGGCTGGATGCGGATATCAATCTGACCGGCACCGTTTACGAACAATCGCTGATTGCCCCGGATACCGATCCGGAGGCCTTCGGGTTTGACGGGCAGGAATTTGAAGGCTGGTTTAATGGCAACGGCCACAAAATCATCGGCCTGACGATTTCGAGTTACAATAAGGATTATGTGGCTCTGTTTGGTCAAATTTACCATGGCACCGTCGAAAAACTGGCCGTCGTGGATTGCCGGATTATTCCCACTTCTTCGAGCCGGACCGAGTATGCTGCTGCTATCTGCGCAGACCTGATCTGGGGTACCATCAGCCAGTGCTATTCCACGGGCTACCTCAGCGGGGGCTATTATGTCGGCGGACTGTGCGGACATTCATGGGGAGACATCGACAATTGCTATTCTTTGGCGGTAACCAAAGGCGTCAGTTATGTCGGCGGATTAATCGGCCATGCCGCCTCCTATACCACTACCAACTGTTATTCTGCCGGCGAGGTCAATGGGCTGGGCGACGAAGGAGGATTGGTGGGTAAAATTATTTGGGAACCGACGTTCACAGGTTGTTTTTGGGATATGGAAACCAGCACCCTGACCACCAGTTTCGCAGGGACCGGCCTGACCAACGATCAAATGCGGACCCAGGCCTCCTTCACCGGTGCCGGCTGGGATTTTGTCGGTGAGACCGATAACGGCACGGCGGATATCTGGAAGATGTCCCATGCCTCCGGCGACACCAACGGCTATCCCATGTTCACCTGGCAGACCGATAACCCCGACTACTCCCTGACCGGCAGCGGCACCAGCACCGATCCCTTCATCATCGACTCCCGGGTCGATTTTGACGCGGTCTGCGCCAACACCAAGTATTGGAATGATCACCTGCGGCTGGACATCAATCTGGACCTCTCCGGTACCACCTTCACCCAGGCCCCCATTGCTCCCGATACGGTGATCGGCCCCTACGATTATAAAGAAGACTTCGAAGGCATTCCCTTTGCCGGTCATTTCGACGGCAACGGCCATTCGATTTCCGGCCTGACCATCCACGGCGACGATAACTGTCACCTGGGCCTGTTCGGAGGCATTCGGCTGGGCGAGGTGAAAAACCTGACCATCAGTGAATGTAATGTTTCCGGGGCCTTGCGAAATATCGGCGGCCTCTGCGGCGCCAGACTCATCGGTATTATCTCGAACTGTTCCGTAACCGGAACCATCAGCGGCGGACTGGCGGGCAGTCGCAATATCGGCGGCCTCTGCGGCTATGTTCCTTCCCGGAATGATATCCTCAACTGCTGGGCCGATGTCACCGTCAGCGGCAAGAAATGTGTCGGCGGCCTGATTGGAGAACATACTCTGGACGGCATGGGCCGGATTATGAACTGCACCGCCAGCGGCTCCGTCGAAGGAGACTCACATGTAGGCGGGCTGTGCGGCAGCAATTATACCCGCATCTATGATTGTTCTTCCGATGCCACCGTTACCGGCGAACACTCGGTTGGCGGCCTGATGGGTTTTTCTGCCGGCGGCGGTCCGTTTGAATTGACCGTTTCCGGCTGTTATGCCACCGGCAATGTCACCGGCACGGACCATGTCGGCGGTTTCTGCGGGACCAACGAAGGAACGTTGCAGGACTGCTTCACCACCAGCGCTGTAACCGGCGGGACGGGATATATCGGCGGCTTCTGCGGCTGGAGCTGGAATGGCCAAATCCTGCGGTCTTATGCCGCCGGGACACTTACGGTGGATCCGGGCGTTGAGACCGCCGCCGGTTTCTGCGGCGTCAATTCCGACGCCCCGGGTTTTTTCGGTTCGTTTGAAGATTGTTTCTGGAATACCCAGACCAGCGGCACTACCATCGCCTACACCGATACTTCCGGGGCCTACGGCAGCCAGACCGGCGTGTGCGTCGGCATCACCACCACCCAGATGCAGCAGCAAACTACCTTCACCGCCGCCGGCTGGGATTTCGTCGGCGAAACGGACAACGGCACCGATGATATCTGGAAAATGCCCCAATTCGGAATCAACAATAATTTCCCCATCCTGGCCTGGTATTCCGAACTGCCTTTCCCCGGCAGCGGGACCAGTACCGATCCCTATGTCATCAGCTCCCGCGAGCAGTTCGACGCGTATCGTAGCGATCCGATGTTCTGGAACGCCTATGTCCGCCTGGACTGCCACCTGGACCTCTCCGATACCACCTATACCGCCGCCCCCATTGCCCCGGATACCGACAACTCCACCAATGGTTTTCAGGGGACATCCTTTACCGGAAACTTTAACGGCAATCGCCATCGCATTACCGGGCTGCACATAACCGGCGGTGCCGGCGATTATATCGGGCTGTTCGGCTGCGTGGGTACCGGCGGCACCGTCCGAAACCTCTATGTCCGCCAGAGCCAGATCAGCGGCTCGGATTATAACGGCGGCATTTGCGGGTACAATCTGGGTACCATTGAATACTGTTCCGCCTCCGGTACGATTACCGGCAGCAGTTCCACCGGCGGCATCACGGGCAGCAACACCGGTTCCATCTCTCGGTGTGCCTCCCATGCCAGTGTCAGCGGCGGCCGCTACGTAGGCGGCGTTGTGGGCCTGAACAACGCCGACGGCTCCATTGCTAATTCTTACTCTACCGGCAACTGCCTCGCCACCAACACCTACGCCGGCGGTTTTGCCGGCCGCAATTACGGCTCCATCACCAAATGCTATACCACCAGCCCCCTGCAGGCTTCCGTTGATCCCTATGGCGCCTTTTGTGGCGGCAGCAGCGGCACTATCACGAGCTGCTTTTACCTGACTACCAACGGTACCGACTCCTACGCCGCCGGCCTGACCGCCCATCAGTTTGTCGATCAATCCTCTTTTGCCGGCTGGGACTTCACCGGTTCGCCTCTGGATGGGAAACTGGATATCTGGAAAATGCCCTTCCATATCAACCAGCGCCGGCCCGTCCTGAGCTGGCAGATCGACCTGACCGACATCACCACCCGCTGGCTCCAGGATTACCCCAATTGCGACTATAACGGCGATGGCATCGTCAATATGATCGACTATGCCCTTTTCCAGGACGATCAATAACAGCCAATCCCGGCAAACCCGACAAATCCCGGTTTCCCGCGCCGCTTCCGCCCGGCAGCGGCCTATAACTCCACGCGCGACCCTGCCAGCTTGGCCGCCACCGCCGGGATATCCGCCCGGCACGACATGTCCAGCACCCCTGCCCGGTAGGACAGCACCTGGTACGTTTCGCCCAGCTTCTTCATCGTGTATTCCACCGCGTCCGGTATCTCATATTCCCCGCGCGCCGACAGCGGAATCGCCCGGCACGCCTCAAATATCTTCGCGCTGAACCGCCAGCAGTTCATACTCAAACCAATCGGCTCCGGCAGCGACCGCAGCACCTCCTCCGACGGCTTCTCCACGATCCGCTCCATCTGTCCCCGCGCATTCGTCTGCACCACCGCAAACTTGGTAATCCGGTCCGCCGCAATATTGCTTTGGGCGATCATCGCCTCCCGCTCGAACACTGCCAGCCCGCTGCCCCCCAGCTTCCGCAGCCCCGCCATCGCCTCGATCGGATAATAATTGTCCGAGTTAATCACCAGAAACGGATCCCCCGCCGCGAATTCCTCCACCGCCGCCACCGCATTCGCCGTCCCCAGCGGCTTCTCCTGCACCGCAAACTCAATCGTCAGCCGCTTCGGTCGAAGCTGCCGCCCGTAATAATCCCGCATCACATCATGCTCCGGCCCGATCACCAGGCACACCCGCCGATACCCCGCCTCCGCCAGCGCATGCAGCACATAATCCAGAAACGGCCGGTCAATCGGCATCAGCGCCTTTACACCCGTCTCCGCCATCGCCGCCTGCTCCGCTCCCAGCACCGCCCCGTCATCCTGCTTCCGCATCCGCGTCCCCAACCCCCGCGCCAAAATCACCGCCTTCTCCATATTCGCCTTCGCCATTCCATTCAATCCTCAAAAAATCCGCATTTTCAATCTATTCGAAATAGTTTCCCCTCCTCAATATATTATCGGCCAAAAACCCCCATCCTTTCACTAAATTCCCTGTTCTTCCCCTGCGGATTACCGCCAGCAAATCGCCTCCTCCGGTACCCCAGCTAAATCGGCCGCATAAAAATCCGCCCCTGCTAGCTTCTCCGCCGTAAAGCTCGACAAAATCCCTAGACACCGGCTCCCCGCCGCCTTCGCCGCCTGCACCCCGCTGGGCGCATCCTCGATCACCAGGCACTCCCCCGGATCCACCCCGATCCGCTCCGCCGCCAGCAAAAATATATCCGGCGCCGGCTTCTTATTCTCCACATCCTCACCCGTCACCACCGCATCAAACAGCTCCGCCCCGATCCCGATCTCCCCCAGATTCCCGCTCACCTTCCGCCGGTCCGCGCTCGACGCCACCGCCATCCTCTTGCCCAGCCGCCGGCACCGCGCAATAAACTCCCGCGCCCCCGGCAGCGGCTCCAGCCGCCCCTGGATAATCTCCAGATAAATATCATACGTCCGCTTCTTATCCCGCTCGAGCTCCAGCGGAAACCCGTACTTCTCCGCCACCCCCCCGATAAACCGGTTCTCCCCCATCCCCGTGAACGGATGAAAATCCTCCGCCCGCACCGCCACCCCATGCTCCCCAAACATCCGCCGCGCCGCCTCAATAATAAACGGCTCCGAATCCACCAACACCCCATCCATATCAAAGATCACGCCCTTCGGCAGCATCGCCATGTACTTTTATCCTATCAAAATTTCTCATGCTGACGGCCCGGTATCCTCACCAGGCCCAATCTTTCCCAAACCATAACAGAATCCGGAGGCTTTGACAATCTTCCATTTGATTTTCCTGCAATGCACACCAGCCGGATGCCGCCAGGGTTCAAATGAAAAGAAGGATACCAAACCTGGCATTTTTTCCCGGAGAGATAACAAAAAAGGAAAGGATAGATCTATTCAGTTGGTTTTTTAAGCAGTTGAAACCGCAGCCCGTCTTTCCCCTGACGCTTAGCCTCATACATTTGATGATCCGCCTGCTCCAGTACCCGGTGTCCGCTTCCCGCCTGCGATCCCGGCTCACAAAACAAAAGCCCGATACTGCACGAAAATACGGCTTCCCCGCAGGAGTTCCCGAATTTTTCGGGGATTTGCAAATCATGAATTTTCCGATTCAGACCCCCGCTCAACTGCAGCGCCTGCCTGGCCTGCAGGCCCATCAGCGCCACCACAAACTCATCGCCCCCATACCGGCAGATGCAGCCGTTGGTGCCGAATAGGGTTTTCAGCAAATCGGCGATTCCCGCCAACAGCCAATCACCCGCCGCATGCCCGTAAGTGTTATTGATTTTTCCGAAATTATCCACATCAATAAACAATACACTCAGCGAAGTGGCCCCGGTTGCCACATTCCGGCAGGCCGAATCCAAATAGAGCTCCAGCGATTTCCGCTTGGACAATCCCGTCAAATCATCCGTGGCTGCCATTTGCTTATATTCATCCAGAGAACTGGCCAGATTTTCACACCGCTGCCGCAGCAGCCGGACCTCTTCCTCCAGATCAAACAGCTCCTGCGGCTCATAGGATGCCAGCCGGCTCAGCAGCGAATTCGCCTGCGCCAGCAGATGCGCAGCATTCACCTGGTCCGGCAAAATCCCCGCAAACAGCTTGGAAATGCCCAGAAATTCCTCTTTGGCTTCCCGCAGCAATTGCTTCATATCCTGCGGCGAAAGGCCAAACACCTTCTCACAAAAATCGGGAAGACGCACATCGTTTTCGCTGACAGCTTCCGGATTATGCAGCGAAAGAGTCCCCACAAAATAGGCAATCTGGCTTACCTGGATCATCGGATCGCCATCCGGCTGATCCTGCGGCTGGTGATGATGCCGGCTGAGGGCGTAGGACAGAATCGCCGGCAAGTCCCATTTCTGAGCCAAGCGCTCAGCCGCTTTCAGATGATCCGCCTGAAACACTTTCTGTTCCAGACGATACAAAGAGTCCAGCGAACAGTGGTTTTCCTCCCACATCCGCACATAATCCGCCCCAAACGCCTGCGCCAGCATCAGCACCCCGCAATCCTGAAGCAACCCGACCAGAAAAGCTTCCTCGCAATAAACAGGGCAATACCGTTTCGCCAGATGGCGGCCCAGCACCGCCCGAAACACGCTCTGCTGCCAGAAATCCCCCATATCAAACCCTTTCGCCTCAAATTCATTCAGCGAAGTCGCCAGATGAAAACCCAGTGCTACGGTTTTCACCTGCTTTAATCCCAGAGCCGTAATCGCCCGCTCTAACGTGGTCGCCTTGTTGCGCAACCCATAGTACGCCGAATTGGCCACCCGCAAAATCCGGCTGGCCAGGCCTGGATCCGATCCGATTAATTGGGCAAAATCGGCAAATGCCGCCCGCTCATCCTTGCATAACTCTAAAAGTTTCTGGGCCACCACTGGCAAGGTTGGTATTTTCGCCTTCTCCAGAATCCGGTCTAAATCGATGGCCGCTGAACTTTTTGCATTGATCTCGTTAAAAAGCATTTATTCTTCCCGAGCTGTTATCTTCCAAACCGTTATCCATGGCATCCGGGTACCGGATGCATTTTCTCCTAGTACTCATTCCATCGGCCATCGATTTTCTTCAGATTAATAAATTCAGCACAATTTTTCCAAATTCCGGCGGGCCAATAATCTTCCGCCCTCCTGTCCCTTTAATGGCTTTTTGACTGCTATCACCTCCTCATGGCGTCATCATCTCACTCAAAACCCCAACTTATCGGACCCACCCGCCACTGCTGCCGTTCTTCCCGTCTCGACGCCGGCAGCCCGCCTGCCGGCGTCATCCTTTTCCGCCTCCTCAGGTATTTTTCAGTTCCGCCACCAGCGTCCTGGTGCCCGGACTCTGGCCGCCCTGCGCCTCCTTGAACGAACCAGCCGCCTCCGGATTCTGCCGCTTGAACAGCTCATTCCCCGCAATCACCTCCCGCAGCGCCCGGCTCTTCTCCTGCGCCAGCTTCAACCCCGCCGCCGCCCGGCTGCCATACACCCCGCCGACCACTCCCGCCACCGCGATCCCCAGCTCCAGCATCCCATCCGCCACCTCCCACGGGTCCGGCCGCGCCAGCGCATCCGCCCGCGCCGCCGCCGTCACCTGCTCATTCTCCGTCCCCACTAGTTCCTCGATGGAATCCGTCGCCGGCAGCTCCGCCGGCAATCCATAATGCGCCGCAATCGCCTCACTCTGATTGGCCGCCGCCTGCGTCAACTGCTGCAAATCCGCCGAGCTGTTCTCCCGCTCCGCCTGCTGCGCCGCCCACTCCACCGTCCGCTTGTGCAGATACACATTCTGCTTCTCCGCCTCACTGGGCGCAAACCGCAACCCGTCACATCCACTCATCACCAGACCAGATAAAACCACCAAAACAACCGCCAAGCCCATCCAACTCTTTTTATACATATCCAATCTCCTTTCCTTATTACCATTCATAATGTCCCATTACACCACCCATATCACAAATTCGGCTTCCCCGGCTCAATTTTAGGGACTGTCACCGACGCGCGAATCCCCCCGTTCTCTAGATACTTCAGCCGGTACTCATACTCCCGGCTTTTCTCCGCCAGGTCCTCCATGTGCCCGCTGATCTTCACCTGGGCCGCATTCAACTGCCCCAGCTCCTGCCCGATCCACACCAGCTCCTTTTGCAGATTGCTCCACGCCGCCATCACCATCCCGATCACCGCCAGCAATTGCAGCACATGCCCCAGCGTCACCTCCCGCCGGAAACTCCACGCCCCGCCCCCATCCGCCGAAAACCCGTCCCGCGCTTTCCGCTTCCTATCCATATCATCCTCCGCCTTCCTTAACTGCACCTAAAATCGCAGCAGCCGCAGCGACCCGCCGCCCCGCACCTCGTTCACCAGCAGATTCCCGTCCGTGTCCAGCGTAATCCGCGCACCCGCCCGCGCCGCCTGATACAGCTTCTGATACCGCCGCGATTTCTCCCAGTAACCCGCCTCATCTTCCGCTCCCCCCGCCTGGCTGGCATACACCGCTGACAAAATCGAAAACACCGACGCCTGCCGCAATACCCCGCCGTCCAGAATCATCTCGCTGCGGATTTGTTCCTCGCTGCTGCCAATGTCAATCCCAAAATACCGCAGCATCTCCTCCCCCGCCTCCTCCGCCTGCGGATCAAACGTACTGATTCGATATTGCAGGTTGCTCCCGCCCGGCACCGCAATCGGATCCTGCTCCGCATTTCCCCGCACCACCGACAACGTCAGCTCCGTCGCCGAAACCACCGCCACAATCTCATAACAACTGTCAATCGCGCTGTTGTACAAATAGATCACCTGTCCCGCCTTCACACCCCGTTCCATAAACGCCCCGCTGCTGCTGGTAAACCGCGTCCCGCTCGTCACCCCGTCGATCCCCTGGCACAGCATCTGCGACGGAAACGCCAGATTCCGAAACAATACCGGCTCCCACTTCAGCAAATCCACATCCTTTGAAAATGTCGTCATACCGCCTCACCTCCATTCTGTTCATCGCTAACCCAAAAGAAAAAACACCCGCGCCGCCTCGATCGTCGCCTCTCCCCACGGCGCGGGCCATCCCCTCACTCCCCTGAATCAACTGACATTCAATCCCCGAATAACCCCGTGTGCCTCCTCATTCCGCATCTCCAGCGTATATTCCCCGATCAACTGCCCGCACTCGTAATCCCCGCCCGACGCCAGCGGCTTAAAGTGAAAACTCCGCCCCGACAGCGGCAGCACCGACAGCCGCGAACTGTCCAGTAGCAGCACCGCATCCTGCGGCACCCACCGCGACACGATCACCTTGCACACCCCAAAATCGCTCTCGTACAGGCTCACCAGATCGCTAAACTTCTGATCCTCCGCCCCGAACGACCGGCTACTCGACATAAACCCGTTGATCTTCCGCTTCTGGAAACCGTTCACGACGATCAGGTCCACATGCCCGCTGCTGGCCTCCCAGATCTTCCGCAGCGCATAATTGAGCTTGCTCTCGTCCAGATCATTGCCGCTGGGAAATCCGCTCATCCCCGTATAAAACGCCTGGCTGGCAATATGCTGAATAATGCCCTTCAGGCTCCGCCGCACCGTCCCGCTGCCCTGTGGATCCGACACCGGCCGGTCCCCATTAATCACCGTATTCTCCAGGTCCCGCAGCAGCTCCCGCAGCCGTTCCTGCTTCTGATAGTCCAGCTCATCCGCCAGCCCCAACTGCTTCGCCGCCAGGTCGCTGCCCGACACCTCCACCGACGCCGTAAAAATCTGCGTATAATTCCCCTTCCGCACCCGGTTGGTAAACCGCGCCTGCGGCTTGTCCGCCCCTTCCAGCGCCGCGTTCCCCAGAATGTTAATCACCTGGTTATCCGCCAAACTCTCCGCCGTCGTCCCGCCGTAACTGCGCACCACCGTCAGCGTATTCACACTGATCCCCGTTACCAGCATCAACTCCTCGCTGCCTTCCACCTGAATCTGATCCCCCACCTGGAACCGGCTGCCGTTGTCCACCACAAAACTTGTGTCCTCCGCCGGGTCCGTAAATGTCGCGTCATTGATTGCATCCTTGTTCGGCAGCAGGCTGTCCTCCAGCCACTCATGATACGTGCTCATCGCCGCGTGCATCGGATCCCCCAGCACGCTCAGCAGCGGCGTCTCATACGGGGATACAATCCCCACCACATCCGCCACATCTTCCACCAGTTCGGGCAGACTCACGCCCGCCGAATACGTCGCTTTTCCTGTAAATGCCATACCTTCATCCTTTCCTTGTTACAATTTCTCTT
>JAKQBU010000541.1 GCA_029573975.1 Planctomycetota bacterium | reverse complement strand
CCCCTTGCTCTTCCCCCAAATGACGAAAAAATAAATAAAAACCGGAAAATTTATAAGTACTTATAATATAAATAGATATAAACAGTATTTTTTGAATGGTTCCCTCCCCAATCAACAAAACGTAAATTCTATCATAAAAATTAAACAAAAAATATTCATTGACTTTGCCGAAGCGGCGCGTTATACAAAATATATGTTAACGGTTACATTAGCGAGTTTCTTATATCAAATTCCTTATTCTGACCGAAGGATTAGTAAAACGTATCTGTCTTCCATAACTTTATTGACAGCCGGGAAAGGATGCACCAACCATGACTGAAAGCCAGCAGCATGTCGCTCGAAAAATACCTACCATCAAAGATGTCGCCCGACTGGCTGGGGTTTCCACCATCACCGTTTCCCGCGTGCAAAATCATTACCCCCTGGTTTCCGAAGAAACCCGCAAGAAAGTCCTGAAAATTATCAATGAAATCGGATATAGGCCCAATCAGGCCGCCAGCAGCCTCTCCCGCCGGAAAAGCGAGGCCATCGCGATCGTCGTTGAAGAAGAAATTTTTACCCTATCCAATATGGAAGTCGCCAGCCTCACCCAGAGCATCTCCAAAAATCTCAATAAATACGGCTACCATCTGGTTTTTGACACCATCCATTTCCGCGCCTCAGAGGAGGATTTGAAAAAATTGTCCATCCTGCAGAAAAACGGCGTGGAAGGTTTGATCGTCCGGGTGATTAATAGCCTGCGGGACTTCCAGGAGGCTCTGGATAAAATCGCCATTCCCTATATCCTGGTCAATCCTACCTATCACCAGATCAACAACGCGGTGATGTGCGACGATGCCCGGGTCGGCCACGATGCCGCCAGCTACCTCATTGAGCAGGGCCACCGGAATATCGGCTATGTGCCGCATGCCCAGCAGGCCCTCCACGCCAGCCGCTATGACCGCTTCCAGGGATATTGCCAGGCCATGGTGGGGGCGGGCCTGAATCGGATTCATTCGGAAGAATTTTTCCCCGACAAAAACAGCACCGCCGAAGGAATCTATGGCCCGGCCTATGCCGAATGCATCAAACTCTATCGCGAAAAATACGGCTGCACCGCCGTGATTACCTATGATGCCGCCACCGCCGTGGCCGTCTGGATCACCTGTCAGGAACTGCGGTTGCGGGTTCCCCAGGACATCAGCATTATTTCCTGCGATTATGACCCCATCCTCCAAATTGCCAGATACCCGCTGACCTGCTTTCAATTTGACCGCATGCACATGGGCAAGCTGGCGGTCGAAATGCTCCTGCAGAGAATCGAACATCATACTACCGTGCGCAGCGTCTGGGAACAGGCCCAACTGAAAGAAGGAGCGTCGGTCGCACCCTGCCCCGGCGCATAACCCCATATATAAGACACGGGTGCCCTTCCTGTCCATGCCGCCAGAAGGGGACCCGCTATAAAAAATCCAGGAGAGGTAAAAACAGCTATGAATTCCCGGCAGCGTGTCCTGAAAGCAGTCAATTTCCAGAAACCCGATCGGATTCCCATCGACCTGGGCGCCAGCCGCGCCTCCAGCATTAACGTGGTAATCTATGATCAGCTTAAAAGAAAACGGGGAATGCAAACCCCCGCCAAGGTTCGGGATTCTCTGGCGATGCTGGCGGATGTGGAGATCCCGTTTCTGGAAAAGATACATGCCGATGTGATCCCGCTGGATGTCTTCGACGCCGCCTGGTCCGCCATGCCGCCGGAAAAAGGCCTCAAAAAGCGGCTCTTTTGCGGACTGGAGGCGTATTTCCCTCCCACCGCCCGCATCCGGGAAAATCCCGACGGGAGCTGGTCGCTCCTGAACGCCGCCGGCCAGGATATGGCCCTGATGCCCAAAAACGGCTTCTACTTTGACCTGGTCAAGCCCACCATGTCGGGCAGCCGCATCGATCCCAGGGCCTTTCAGCCGGTCTCTACCGTTCCCGACGAAGAACTCCAGCGGCTGTCGGCCCGCGCCGCCTATTTATATGAAAATACTGATAAGGCCATTCTGGGCTGGGGAGAATTTATTTCCGTCCTGGGCATGAGCGCCGTCGTGGGAAAAAATATTACCCAGGGGTCCCTCGATGAATGGCTCTGCATGTTGATGACCGAAAAGGAAACCGTCCACGAGATGATCGGCCGGGCGGTCGATGCGGTCATCCAGTGCCTGGCCCTCTATCATCAGGCGGTGGGAAATCGCTGCTTTGCCTGGGGGATCGCCGCCGATGATGCCGGCACACAGAAAAATTCCCTGATCGCCCCGGGCCTTTTTGCCGAGATGATTAAACCCCACTACAAACGCCTGTGCGATTGGGTCCACACCCATACCCACTGGAAAACCTTTCTCCATTCCTGCGGCTCCATTTATCCGCTGCTTCCCGAATGGATCGACGCCGGCATTGACATTCTCAACCCCGTCCAGATTTCCGCCGAAAATATGGCCCCGGAGAAATTGATGAAAGAGTTCAGCGGCCGCGTGGTCTTCTGGGGCGGCGGCTGCGATACGCAAAAAATCCTGCCCTTTGGAACTCCCGCGGAAATCAAAGAACACGTTCGGCATAATATACAGCTATTCGGCTCCGGCCGCGGCGGCTATGTCTTTACCCAGGTGCACAATATCCAGCAGGATGTGCCCCTCGAAAATATCGAAGCCATGCTGGCCGCCGCCTATGAATACGGTTCCGGCTGTCCTGACCATGAATAAAAAAATCCAAAACCTCATCGACCGCTATAAAGCCGCACGGGACCGGCGGCTGCCCCGCCTGCTGGATTTCTGGCAGGGCCGCGCCCCCTATCTGGTCAGCATCGAAGCCGGCTTCACCCGCTATGCCTCCTGCGGCGGCATCGAAGAAAATTTCCAGGCCAATCTCTACGATTTTGAAAAGACCCTGGCCTGCCCTTCCGACACCCTGCCGAATCTGGAACCCTGGTTCGGTACCGGCGTGCTGGCCGAGGTCTTCGGCTGTGCCTATTTCTGGCGGCAGGGGGATGCCCCCGCCGTGCACTACGCCTATCATACCCTCGACGAGATTCGCGACATCCCCAAACCGGATCTTTCCTGTGGCAAAGTGGCCGCCCTGGTTCTGGAGGCCATTGCTTATTTCAAGGAAAAAACCCGCGGCCAACTGCCGATGTGCCTGACCGACACCCAGTCCGCCGGCGATAACGCCACCCTGATCCTGGACGCCTCGGAATTCTTCATCGCCTGCTATACCGACCCCGATATCGTCCGCCGGTTTCTGCGGATGATCAACGACCTCATCATCGAATTTTCCCAAAAGCAGGCCGAGGCCATCGGCGATTGCCTGGTCCTGCCCGGCCGCATCATCGCCGCCTCACTGCCCGCGGCCCACGGCGGAACGGGCATCACCATCGCCGATGACAACCTGGCGGTCGCCTCCCCCCAAATCAATGCGGACTTCTTCCTGCCGCTGGACGACCAGATCGGCCAGGCTTTCGGCGGGGCCGCCATCCATTCCTGCGGCAACTGGGGCCATACCATCCCTCTCATGCGCCAATGGAAAAACCTCACCATGGTCGAATGCAAAATCTCCTCCCCCATGGACCCCAACCCCACGCCGCCGGAACAAATTCGTGACGCCCTCCGGGGCACCGACATCGCCGTCCAGGTCACACTCAATAATGACGTGGAACGGGATTTCGATTTGCTGGACCGCCTCGCTGCCCCCGGTTTGCGCCTGATCGTCCGCTTCCTCAACGACGGCACCGGCGATATCCAGTCCCGCT
>JAKQBU010000457.1 GCA_029573975.1 Planctomycetota bacterium | reverse complement strand
TGCGTCGCAAGCTGCGCCAGTTGGCCAAACAACAGGGATTCACGTTACCTGACCCTGACGAAGATTCAGATTGAGCCTTATCCCCTTTGAAAAACAAAACCCCGGTGGCATGAATGCACCGGGGTACTTTTTTACTTAATCCGTAATATCGCGGACCAATCGCAGGCAGATGATCCGCTGGGTGTCCAGCCGGACCTTATAGAGTTCTGCCGGCCGCAGCCCGGCTACCCAGGCTACGCCCCATTGGGTACAAACCAACGGCCACCGGCTTCGCAGGTGCTGCGGCACTTTCTCATTCACAAAGAAATCGCTCATTTTTTGTGAGTGCCCCGGCATGCCCAGCGGCTGCCACTGTTCTCCCGGTCGGATCCCGCGCACAATCAACGGCAAGACCATATCCGCCGCATCCAGCCAGGCTTCATCCGCCGTCAGGTTTTTCATGTCACTGAAATCCACCTCAGGATCATATTCACGGTTCGTAAGAGTCAGGGTCCAGCCGTTGGCCAGCGCGACCGAATCACCCGGCATCAATTGAGCCTGGAAATCCGGGACGGGCAGCAAGGGCCAGTCGTCATCAGGCAGTGCGGCGGACCAGGGCTTTACTAACAGTTGATCGCCCAATACCACCAGATTCAACTGGGCTGCCAGATCAATCTGCCGGCTCGCCGATGGATCCGCAATGAAATCCAGCCCGCGTTCGACCACCTCAAAACCGATATCCCGCAGGTCCGGCCTGAGAAGCGCCACCGCCCGGCGCAGCACCCGGCGCTGTAAAGCTATTTCCAGTTTGATGAACGTCCGCAAATTCAGAACAACGCGTTCCGGGGAATCTTCGATATAGCAGGATTTCCAGGCATCCTCTGCCAGGTTCGTTAACAGATTGTCTTCTGCTCCCAATACATCGGCCATCCGCAGGATAACTTCCTTAAATCGGGGATTGACTGTCGTCAATTCGGGGATCAGTTCATGCCGGAGGTGATTGCGGAAATAGGTCGTGTCCGCATTGCTCAAATCTTCGCGAGGTTCCCAGCCAATCTCACGGATATAAGCTTCAATATCCTCTCGCCAGAGTTCCAGCAGCGGCCGCACCACGGGAATCTGGTCATCCCAGACCGGGAGCAACCGCCGGAAGGGCATCCCGGAAAGGCCGGAAAGCGCCGCTCCGCGGATGAAGTGCATCAACACCGTTTCAACCTGGTCATCGGCATGGTGCGCCACCGCTACCGCCTGGGCATTAGATAAACGAGCCTGCTCAAACAGGAAACGGTAACGGACATTACGGGCGGCCTCTTCAATTGAGAGCTTCTCCTTTTCCGCCACCTCCCGGACATCCACCCGAGCCATAACAAAAGGCACCCCCAGGTCAGCCGCTTTCCGCCGGACAAAATCCGCATCCGCCGCTGATTCCGGCCGCAGGGCGTGGTCCAGATGGGCCACGGCCATGGGATAACCCAGCCGGTGCAGCCCATCCATCAAAGCCAGGCTGTCCGCGCCGCCGGAAACGCCCACCAAAACCGGTCGGTCTTTATCCAGCAGGCACTTTTCGCGTGCGGTCTTTTTGATCACTGAGAGGAACATACCCAAATTATAGCACCCCCTGTTTTCCGGATGCTCAAATGCGGTATACTTCCATCGTTGGCAGAAAGAGAATGGATGAACAGGTTGTTGA